>DSDH01000506.1 GCA_011055475.1 Phycisphaerales bacterium
AACAACAGGCTCCCTGTGTAGCTGCAGACCGGCCCCGACATACCAGGGTATACCGTTTTGTCCGTGCAGAGGAACCAGTCAGCGAGCAGCCTCGCCAAATCGGCGAAATCGACCTCGCCGCTGCCGTCGATATCCGCGATGCTGCGCAACGGATGATCCAGACCTTGGCAATCCTGCATCGAGAAGGCCCAGACATAGTTGTTCTGATCGGCGATCAAGACCGAACCATCGCGGCCTTCGGATACGATGGCCGTGCCGTCGGCGGCAACCACCGGGTAGTTCAGCCAGTTGTCGCTCTTGAAGCGGGCCACCTGCCAGCCGGCCGAATCGACGACGTAGAGATACCCATCATCGCCGGCCGCGTAGATCATCCCCGCTGCATCCACCGTCAGCGTGAAACCCCCCAGTCTGCCAAGGCGTGTGACCCAATGGATCGTACCGTCGGGGTTGACCGCTCGCAGATACGGGTCGTCGAAGCTGACGTAAATCGTCCCATCCGGCCCTACCACCGGCTCGGACCACCCATCGGCGCCCGGGTAGTCATCCGCATAGCCGTAATCAAACCATCCGCCGGCGGGGTTGGCCAGGTTGATCTTCCAGCGGATATCACCGTTGTTGGGGTCGATGGCGTACAGATTCGGGTCGTGCAGCAACGTTTGATAGATCGTGCCGTCAGGCCCCACCACCGGTGACGCGAAGGGCCATCCCCCTTCAACGCTGGTTGGGTCCCACGGCTTGGTCAGATACTCAAAGCAGCAGACCCACTTGACCGACCCATCGTTCGGATCCAGGGCATAGAGATTCGGGTCGTACAACCCCCCAACGTAGACCGTTCCGTCCGCACCGATCGCGGGCGACGCCGTAATCGCGCCATTGGGGAGCACGCCCGGCCCCTTTGTCGCGAAAGTCCACAGTTCATCGCCGTCCGGGGATATCGCGTAGAGATTACCGTCATGTGAGCCAAAGTAAACGTTGCCCGTCCGCGCTACGGCCGGCGACGAAGAAACTACGCCGCCGGTCGAATAGGCCCCCGCGCCGGTACCGTTCGGGCCGACAATGTGAAGCCGCCCATCCGCGTTACCGATGTAGACCGACCCATCAGCGGCGGCGGTGGGAGAGCCGCTGAACGGCGAACTGGCGTCGTACGTCCAGAGCAACGCACCGTTGGGGTCCAGCGCATACAAAACGCCGTCTTCACAGGCGATATACGTCCGCTGTTCGCCGTCGGTGGCGATACTGAACGGCGTCGCGGCCGCAAGCTCGAACCGCCACTTGACACAAGCCGACACAGGGCCCCGGTGATTGCTTTGACCCCGCCGGGTGATGTCGCCGCCCAGGGTCTCCCACCCCGCGGCGCCGACGGCGGGCCCGAACATCATGACTGCAAGGAATCCCCAAACGACCGCAATGTGAACGCTTGTGCGGAGCGCCTTTGCCATTTTCCTGCCTCTATCCAATCATCAATGACTCCTGATTCTCAACTTCTAGAAGCCATCTATAGCAAGCAGGACAGGACTTGTCAACAAAAAAAAGACTGAAATTCGTGTCTCGAGGGGCGATTCTCACCGCTAGTGTTCCCTGACCGCTGCAATGTTGAGACGGCAGAGGGCCCTGCAGGGTACTTCAAAGGCGATTCGGGTTCTGGGGCCGCTCACGCTGAATCGGCCGGTCGATAATGGGGTGTCGCGCTGGTCGGATATCCGTATTTGCCACGTGTACCGGCCCGGCTCGAGCAGGTAGAGTTCGGCCGTCATCTCGCGCGGGGCCTGGCCGAAGTGGAACAGATCCGCCTCCAGCGTCCTGGGCCCCGAATCGGTCACTAGAACCGCGATTTCCCGTGGCCCAGTGAGCCAGCGGACGGCGTTCAGCGGGAAATACCCCGCATCGCCCGGGTCGCCCGTGGCCATACAGTACAGCAGCAGTGTATTGGGCGTATAGCTCGGTTCGGCAGGCTCGGCCAGCATCCCCTTGCCAAAGAGTGTCGGAAACCGCAGCACCCGGTCGGTGTAGCGGACCTCGCTCGTATAGCCCTCGAAGTTGACCCGCAGCGCCTCGGCCGTCTGCCGCAGCGTCTCCGTCATTGGCCCGCGGTCGCCCCGCATCCGATACCGCATATAGGGCGACATCGTCCGCTCCAACAACCGGTCGAACTCATCCCGCCCGGTCAGGAATCTGTACTTCGCCAGCGTATTGGCCAGGCCGCCCATCCGCTGGGCACACCAGGCCACCGAGCCCGGCTTCGGCTCGGTCTTCGGCGGATTCTCCAGCGTCTCCAGCAGAACCGCCGCCATCGAGCGAATCGGCTCCAGGTACTTCTCATCGCCCGTCATCCGCCACGTCAGCAGCAGCGTATCGGTCATCATGGACATCGCACTGGGCCACAGATACAGCGTGTACTCCCCGTGGTTTCGCGGATCGAACCAGTCCTTGCCCAAGCCGCCGACCTGTCCATCCGGCCAGTGAATCGCACTGGGAATGATGCCTGCGGGCTTGCCCCGTTCGGCCCGCGCCGCCGCATCGACCCAGGTGCTCATCCAGTCCCCGAACAACTCCGTCAGCTTCGGATCGCCCGTCCGCTGCCAGTACAACAGCGCCGGCTGCACCGCCCGTGGATGGTACACCGTGTCGCAGGCCCGCTGGGCGTCGTCGTCAACCTTGTGGGCCGTGAAGTACGTGCTCTTGAATTGCAGTTGCCCGCGCTCGTTGCGGCCGGTCCAGCGGTCCCGCATCAACTCAGCCAACCGCACGGCCCGCCGCATCCACAACTCATCGTCCGGCCGCAGGTGCATCATCGGCGTAATCACATCCGCCGAGTCCTCGGCCGTATGTTCCACGTCGCTCATGCGAGTCGTATATCCGGACTTCATGTGCGACTGGCTCATCAGCGCATCGGAGAACCGCTCCTGTGCCGCCGCAATCTTCGGACTATCGAATCCGATCAGCACCGGAACCCACCACCGCCACATCTCGCAATCATCGCCCCAACCCCCGCCGTACTCGCCGTTGTCCCGCATCCGGTTGTCGATCCACCACTCGACAATATCCGCCAGTCGCTCAAGGGACTCCCGCTGCCAAACCGCCCAGTCCGGCGCTCCCGGCACGGCATCATACCTCTTGGGGGCCGTGATCGGCTCGCCCAGGTACATCCTCGCAATCCGGTTCTCCGGAAAGGCGGCCGCGTACTTCCGCAGGAATCCCCGCGCCGCTTCGAGATACTCGCTCCTCCGGTTCTGCTGATTCCATATCCCGCCCGACTCCAGCGTCACCCACACTACCATTCGCCCCGATACGGCCACGTCAGCGGCATCACGGGCGAGTCCTCGGCGATCCCGAAATCGAAATCCATATCCCGTTGGGCCTGCCCGCCGAAGTAGTCCAGCCGCGGATCCCCGAGCCACCGCTCGATCTGCCGGATCATCGTATCGAGGTCTCTGCCCAGCGCCTCGCCAATGCCGGGTCTTTGTCGCAGGTCCTTGAGGATCCCCAGGCGGACGTCGTCGCGGTCCACGTTGCCGGCGTCCTGGATCATCTGTGTAATGCCACCCTCGCCGCCATGCGCCGCGCCGGCGGACAGGAAGGTCCATAGCACAACCACACCGACGAGATGTCTTGCGTGCATAATCAGTCTCCTGAATAGCCTGCGGCAGGGCGGTCATCCGACGGACGCCCATCATCCTAACGCTGATCGGCTCCGACGCAATACCCGAGCGGCGAACGCCGCACCCTGTAGGTCCCGGCTGCTGCGTGCCCTACGCGAAAGAGACTGTGTGCCGGTGCCCGCCGTTGAACCTCGGGCTACTTCCATGGCTGCGCCCATTCGGACTTCACCTCAGCCGGCCACTGTCTCTGAGGCCGCGGTTGCCACGCGGGCCCGGCCCGGCCGGGGCGAGGCCTTCCGCGAGGCGGTTGTACGGATTGCCCAAACCTCCAAACACGACTGGACCAGGACCGCCGGTACGTTCGAAGAGAGGATCGGAACCCGTTGGATACTGATCGCCGGCGTCATCACCGTGTTCGCCGCCGCCGCCGCCGCATTCTTCGTCAATCCAAAGGTAATCCCCCGGCTTTGCCGGGGGACTGAAAAAGTTTGACAGATACAGGAGTCGTCCATCAGGCTTCGAATTGTGAACCATTCAAAATATCACAGAAAGGAGACCTGATGGACAACTACGAGAGTTTAAGGCATACAAAATGGGAATGCAAATGCCACGTTGTGTTTATCCCGAAGTGTCGGCGGAAGACGCTCTACGGCAGGCTGCGTGGGGATCTCGGGCAGGTGTTTCACGAGTACATTCAGAGGCAAGAGCAGGAGGATCGACGGATCAATCACCTGACGATGTTCAAGGAATAGCAGCCGCCTTGGGCGGCTCCCCCGCAATCCGCTTTGAGCGGTTCACATCTCAAGCCTCCGGCTTTGCCGGAGTTATGACTACTTTTTACAAAAGGGTTTACAACAATTTTTCCGGAGGGGCAAAAAAAGCCCTTTTCTTATACAAACGTTTGTATTAAACTGTTGTATGAAACAAACGTATATGACGACGTTTCAGGAGCCTGCGATGAGCCGGTCGCCCCAGACATCCAGTTGTGCCGTGGAACAGCCTGTCCGCACGAGGATACTGGAAGCGGCCGAGCTGCTTTTTGCCGAGAAGGGCTACGAAAACGCCACCGTGCGGGATATCGCCGCCGCAGCCGATTGTAACCTGGCCTCGGTCAACTACTACTTCGGTGGAAAGAACGGCCTCTACCAAGAGGTCTGGCGGGAACACATGCGGCGCGTGATGGAGGCGAGAATCGCCAGTCTCGACGCGGTAATGAGCCGCCACGATCAGAATCCACCGCTGGAGGCGGTACTGCGGGCCTTCGCGAAGTCGTTTCCAGGTCCGTGGAACGATCAGGCGACGGCCGGTCGTCTGGTCCGTCTCATGGCCAGAGAGATGATTGACCCGCGTCTGCCGGCCGAGATGTTCGCCGTCGATGTCATCCAGCCGACGATGCAGATTATGCGAGTTTTTCTCATGAAAGCCTATCCGGAGATCGACCCGTCGAAGATACCGCTGATGATCTTCTCCGTCGCTGCGCAGTTGGTCCACATGATCCGCGTCAAGGGCATGTTCGACCACGGCCTGCCCGCAGAAATGCGTTGTTGGGATGTTGCAGAGGTCGTTGAGCACATCGTGAAGTTTTCAGCCGGCGGCATCCGGGCATACATGGAGAAGCAGGGCGGATGAAGACTCGGACGGCTCTGATGTACGCACTTACCTCGGCGGCCGGGGTACTGCTGGCGGCCGGTTGCATGGTCGGCCCCAAGTATGTCGCACCTCAGGTTCCTGTCGACGCCAACCAGGCTTTTGCCCATTCCCAACCGGGGCCCGTCTCTGCCGACGCGAACGATGTCGTGCGTCTGGACGGCTGGTGGGAGCGATTCGCCGACGGTGTCACGGCCGACCTTGTGGCCAAGGCTCTGGACAACAACTATGACCTCAAGGCCGCCGCCTCGCGCGTTGTCCAGGCCCGATCGATGTTTGAGCAGGCCCGGGGCCGCGCTTTGCCCCAGGTCTCCTATAATCTCAGTCGCGACCGCAGCCAGCGTTCCTTCAACCTCGGCGCCGGACCCTTTGGGGGCGGACGTTTCAGCGTCCTGAATGAGACCTGGCAGCAGGATTTTTCCGTCACCTATCTGCTGGATTTCTTCGGCAAGATCCGCCATGCCGAGCGGGCCGCCATGCAGGATATGCTCGCTTCCCAGGCCAACCAGCAGGCCCTGATGAACTCCCTGATCGCCCAGGTGGTCGCCGCCCGCATCAATATCGCCACGCTCCAGCGTCGCCTGGCCATCGCCTGGGCCAATACCGAAAGCCGGCGCAGAACCCTTGAGATTGTCGAACGCCGTTATAGCCAGGGACTCGTCGGCCCCGTCGACCTCCGCCTGGCGCGCGAGAACCTCGCCTCCTCCGAAGCCGTCGAGCCCTCCGTGGAACTTCAACTGATCACGGCGGGCCACACCCTGGATGTCCTGCTGGGACGCACGCCCGGGCGATCGGACGACCTTGCTCAGACCCTGCCGGACCTGCCGGACCTGGAGCCCGTCCCCGTGGGTCTGCCCGTGGCCCTGTTGGACCGCCGCCCTGACATCCGGGCTGCCGAACACTCGCTGCGTTCCGCCAACGAACAGGTGGGCGTCAGCATTGCCCAACTGTTTCCAGATCTGACCCTGACGGGTGTGTGGGGTCGAAGCGGCGACACATGGGAAAACCTCTGGATGGACGAGACGGAAATCTACTCGGCCGTCTTCAGTCTCGCTCAGCCGATCTTCCGCGGCGGGCAGATCAAGGCCCAGATCAATGCGGCGAAGGCCCGCTATGAGGAACTGGCGGCGACATACGCATCGGTCATCCTCACGGCTCTGCGCGAGGTCGAGGATGCGCTAATTACCGAGCGACTCCTGCAAGAGCAACTGTCGCACGCCAGACGGCAGCTTGATGAAGCGGCCGCCGCCGAGGAGTTGTCGCGGGACCGCTACCAGCGGGGCGTCGAAAGTATTCTAACGGTTCTCGAATCTGAGCGCCGCCGCCGGCTAGGCCAGGAGCAGGTGGCCATACTCATGGGCCAGATATGGACGGCCCGCGTCAATCTGTTCCTGGCCCTGGGCGGCGACTGGGTCCTGGATGTGGACGACGAAAACAGGCAGGACGCCAAGCACATGAAGGGTTGACAAGAATGAAATGCGACCGTTCGACCAGGCCGGAATTCAGTTTCATCCGCGCCGTCGTTTCCATAGTGATTATCGGCGGGGGCGTCGCCGGCGCCTACGCACTGGTCAAGATGCGCAAGCCCCCTCAGAAGCAGGAACTGCCGGTCGTCGCCCCCCTTGTGAAGGTGGTCCAGGTCAAGCCGGCGGGTATTCCCATGATTATACACGGCTATGGAACCGTTCGCCCCAGCGTGGAGGTCGATATCGCCCCGGAGGTCTCGGGCAAGGCCGTTTCCGTGCATCCGCAATTCAAGATCGGTGGGTTCATCGAAGCCGATCAGCCATTCATGCGGATCGACCCCCGCGACTACGAACTGGCCCTCCGCCAGGCCGGCGCCGCTGTCGCCGACGCGAAGGTTCGCCTCGACATGGAAGTCGCCGAAGCCGACGTTGCCCGACGTGAGTGGTCTCAGCTCCATCCCGACACCGAGCCGATCTCGCTGCTGGTCCTGAGAGAACCTCAGATCGCCCAGGCCAGAGCGACCCTCGAATCGGCGCAGGCGCAATTGGCCACAGCCCAGTTACGGCTCGACCGCACCACGCTGTCGCTGCCGTTTGATGTCCGCGTCCTCAGCGAGAAGGTCGATGTCGGCCAGTATGTCGTCGCCGGCCAGCCCGTGGGCAGCGTCTACGGCATTGAGAGCGTCGAAATCGAAGTGCCCTTGGAGGACGCGGACCTGGCCTGGTTCGACATCTTCCAGGGCGAAAAGGCCTCAAGCGACGCATCGGTCCGCACATCCGCCCAGGTGATCGCCCGCTTCGCCGCCGGTGCGCATGTGTGGGAAGGGCACGTCACCCGAACCGTCGGCCAGGTGGACCGCATGTCGCGGCTGGTCTCCGTCGTCGTGGAGGTTCCCAGGCCCTTTGCGGATGTCGGCGCCGGACCGCCACTGCTGCCGGGGACGTTCGTGCAGGTGCGAATCCAAGGCAGGACGTTGGAGAATGCCCTGGCCATTCCCCGCGATGCCCTTCGCGCCGGCAATGAGCTATGGGTCGTCCGCGACAACCGCCTCCACATCGAAAAACCGGCCGTCATACGCGCCGAGCGGGATTTCGCCTATGTCCTGTCGCCCGACGCCCAGGGCTTGATGGTCATTGTCAGCTCGCTGGACACGCCGATCGAAGGGATGGCCCTTCGCACGCGCGCCAACGACGAAGAAACCCCGCAGGCGCCGAATCCGGGAGGCCTTGACCGTGCGAACTGAGGGCACCGGCGTGCAAGATGTGAATGACGGCAAAGGCGTCCTGGCGTGGTTCGCGTCGAACCATGTTGCCGCCAACCTGCTGATGGTTCTGATTATGGTGGCGGGGCTTCTGGCGGCGTCCCGCGCCAGGATGGAGGTCTTTCCCGAACTGAGCCTCGATATGGTGCATATCGTTGTTCCCTACCGGGGCGCCTCCCCTGAGGACGTCGAAGAAGGCGTTTGCCTGCGGGTGGAGGAGGCCATTGCGGCCGTCGAGGGTATTAAACGAATGACCTCCACCGCCGCCGAGGGCAGCGGATCGACGCTCGTCGAAGTGGAGGAGTACGCCAATGTCACCGATGTCCTGGACGACATCAAGGCCGCGGTCGATACCATCATCACGTTCCCCCAGGAGACGGAGAAGCCCATCATCTCGGAGGTCACGACCCGCCACAAGGTCATCACGGTGGTGATCTACGGGGACACATCCGAGCGCAACCTGCGTCGGCTCGCCGAGCGGATTCGCGACGACCTGACCGCCGTTCCGGGCATCAGCCAGGTCACGCTCTCCGGCGTTCGGCCCTACGAGATATCCATCGAGGTGTCGGAGGAGAGCCTGCGACGATACAATCTGAGTTTCGACCAGGTGTCGATGGCCGTGCGAAGGTCCTCGCTCGACATCCCCGCCGGCTCGGTCAAGACCCGCGGCGGCGAGATCCTCGTTCGAACCAAGGGCCAACGATACTACGGCCCCGAATTCGAGAACATCGTCGTCGTAACCCGAAATGACGGCACGACAGTGCGTCTACGGGATATCGCCGCCGTCCGCGATGACTTCGAGGACGTCGACCTGGCCGCCCGTTTCGATGGCAAGCCCGCCGCCCAGATCCTTGTCTCGCGCATCGGCGAGGAAGACGCCCTCGACATCGCCAAAGCCGTCAAGAACTACGTCGCCGAGCAACGGCCGCACATGCCCGAAGGCGTCTCACTGGCCATCTGGCAGGATGATTCCCAGATCCTCAAGGAACGCATGAGCCTGCTGCTGAAAAACGCCCGCCTCGGCCTGATCCTGGTGTTCATAGCGTTGGCGCTCTTTCTGGATCTGCGTCTGGCCTTCTGGATCACGCTGGGAATCCCCATCGCCTTCCTCGGCACCTTCTACATCATTCCACACTGGGGCGTGTCGATCAACATGATCAGTCTGTTCGCCTTCATCATGTCCCTGGGCATCGTCGTCGATGACGCGATCGTCGTGGGCGAGAACATCTTCGCCTACCGACAGCAGGGCATGGACGGCCGTTCCGCCGCCATCAAGGGCGTCAGGGAAATGGCCATGCCCGTGGTCCTTGCCGTCCTGACGACTCAGTTCGCCTTCATCCCGTTGGCATATACCTCCGGCATCATGGGCAAGGTGCTTCGGCAGTTGCCCATTGTCGTCGTCAGTGTCCTGGTAGTGTCCTTGGTCGAGGCCCTTCTGATTCTCCCGGCGCACCTGTCCGCCACCAGACTCTCAAGAAAACGCGGTCTGGTTCTGCTGGCCGACTACGTCAGCCGTTTCACGGAGCGCAAGCTGGCGGTCTTTGTGAACGGTCCTTTCGCCGGGTTTGTCGGCAAGGCGGTGAAGTACCGGTATATCACGTTCTCAACGGGTCTGGCCCTGCTCATTGTGACCATCGGTTTCATTGTGGGCGGCCACATCAAGATCGTCTTCTTCGACTCCGTCGAGGCCGACAACATGGTGGCGCTGCTGACCATGCCCCTGGGCACGCCCGTCGAACGCACCGAGGAGGTGGCCGAACAGCTGGAGGCCGCCGCACGGCAGGCACTGGAGGAATTCGAGCGGAGCCGCCAGGGCAAGCCCCCCCTCATGAAGCACATGGCCACCACGATCGGCGCCCATCCCATCCTGGCCCAGGCCGGCCCCATTCAGGTCGATGCCGGCGCCGGCGCCCAGTCACATCTGGCGGAGGTCAACGTGGAACTGCTCGGTGGCGAGCAGAGAGATGTCTCCAGCGTCCTTATCAAGAACCGCTGGCGGGAAATCACCGGCGAGGTGCCGGGCGTCTCGAAACTCATCTTCGCCGCGGAATTCCTCGATACGGGCAATCCCGTCGAGGTGGAACTGTCCCACCAGGATTTCGACACCCTGCTGACGGTCTCGGAAAGGCTCAAGACCCTCCTGCGCGACTACTCGGGCGTCAGCGACATCGCCGACGACTTCGAGCCGGGCAAGACCGAACTCAAGCTCAGTCTCAAGGACACCGGCCGAACCCTCGGGCTAACCCTTGCCGACCTGGCCACTCAGGTCCGTCAGGGCTTCTACGGCGACGAAGCCCAGCGTATCCAGCGCGGCCGCGACGACATCCGCGTCATGGTTCGTTACCCGCTGGACCAGCGAAAGAGCCTCGCCGACGTGGAGAACATGCGGGTTCGTTTGCCCGACGGCACGCAGATTCCCTTCAACACCGTGGCCGAAGTCCAGTACGGCCGCGGCTACGCTACTATTAAACGTGTGGACCGACGTCGCGTCGTCAGCGTCTCGGCCGATGTCGACGAGAATGTCGCCAACGCCGGGGAGATTAACGCCGAACTGTGGGCGTCGGTTCTGCCGGCGCTGCGTAGCGAGTTTCCCGGCCTGCAGTACCGCTTTGCCGGCGAACAGCGAGAACGTAACGAGTCGCTCGGCAGCCTGAAGATGAACTTCGCCATTGCTCTGTTGGCGATCTTTGGTCTGCTGGCGATCCAGTTCAAGAGCTACTTCCAGCCGGTCATCGTCATGTCCGCCATCCCCTTCGGCATCGTCGGCGCCACCATCGGCCACCTGGTCATGGGCTTCAACCTCA
>DSDH01000079.1 GCA_011055475.1 Phycisphaerales bacterium
GATTTGGCCAACCACCTCGTCATGTTAATCGTGGCGGGGGTGATTGGCGCATTCTTGATCGTCCTACAGTACCATTTCCCGTATCAGCTTGAAGTTTTTGCACACCCGAAAGCCTACGCGAGAGGACTTCAGTACGCCGCGAGGGGAGCGGGAGCATTTATGAACCCAAACAACGCCGCTTGTGTGATGGCGTGTTTGGCCCTGTTGACGCTTCCCGCCGTTCGCCTCCAGTCTTCATTCCTCATGAAAGCAGCTGTTTGGATGAGTACCGCGGTCTTAGTGCTGGGGCTCATCTATACACGATCGCGCTCGGGTTTTCTGGCACTCAGTCTCCCCCTCTTGGGGATGGCCATAGTAGGCCGGGACAAGATCGCAAGTTGGTCGATACTGCTTTTAGGGTTAATCGTACTGATCCTTTTCTCAGGTTACTCGCAGCTGATGATTGAACGCATGCAAGAAGCCTATAATCCCGAAAGTGGGGAGTGGGGCTACAACGTTTTGGGTCGGTTCCGGACATGGAGTGAATACTTCAAGACCGCGACTTTGCGCGACTACATTTTTGGCCAAGGCCCGATGGGAGGGATTGAGAAGAACAGAATGGAGCCTCACAGCGCATTTGTGGCCTTGATCACGGTCTATGGACTGGGAAGTGTGCTTTGGGCCGTACTGGCCGTTTATCATTTCTTCAAGAGATCTCTTGCTTTAAGAAAAGCATCCTTGCCTGCTTTGGCCGCCATAGGCCGAGGCTGTATATGGTTGCTTGTGGCGTGGGGCATTTATGCGAACACAGCCAATGCCCTGACTCCCAGCTACGCAAGGTACATGCTGTTTCTGGCGGTCGTCCTCCTAGATCGGGCATACTTCTTATCCCAGTACGAATATGATTTGGGCGTCCAGGGGGAGGCGATGTGGGACGAGGGTAATGGCTTGTGGTCCACGCAGAATGCGCCTGCTGTTTTTTGACTTCACGATCAACTTCGGCGGTGGACCGCAGGGATCGTTGTACCTCTGCCGGCGGCTCAACGTCGACCATGAGGTCCACGTGGTCGACGCCTACGGCACGTGTCGGGAGTACTGCGAGGCGGTTCGTGCGGCCGGCTTGCCGCTACACATCCTGTACCCCAAGGCACAGGATACGTACATTGGCGCCAAGGACAAACCGGTCAAACGTTTCCTGCGGGCCGCCACCCAAATCCCCGACTTTCTGCGAATCCGGCACCGACTCATCCGAACCGTCGTCGACATCCGTCCGGACGCCATCTGGGTGAACAATGAAAAATCGCTGGCGTTCCTGGTCAGCAGCCGGGCGCTGCGGCGAGTCCCCACGGCCATGTATGTCCGGGGCTGGGCCACGCCCGACCAGGTCAGCCCTTTTCTGTGCTGGCTGATGAAGAAATATTTGGCCGCGATCATCGCTCACGCTCGCGCTTCGATTGAGCAATTGAAGAAGCGAGGCATCCCGGAGTCCAAGCTCTTTTACACGCCCAACACCATCTGTGTCGAAGAGGTGGTGCGGCGGGCGACGACCACCCCGGCGGTCTGCGAGCCGCAAGATCCTCGCGTAAAACTCCTTCTGCCGGCCGCCCGTTTCCAGCCCGCCAAAGGCCAGGACACGGCCGTCCGCGCCCTGCGTCGGTTGGAGGATCAAGGCGTCGACGCCGTCCTTTGGCTGCCGGGCAAGATCGGCACGGGAGAAGATCCCGGGTTTCGCCAGGAGGTGTTGCACCTGGCCGACGACCTGGGCGTGCGAGAACGAGTGCGTCTGCTGGGCTGGCAGGATAATATGCCCGCCTTGATGCAGGCGTGCGATGTCGTGGTTCTGCCCACGCACACGGAGGGATTCCCGCGTTCCATCCTGGAGGCGATGCTGCTGAAGAAACCGGTCTGCGCCACGCCGGTCGGCGGCATCCCGGAGGCGATCCAGCACGGTTCAACCGGCTACTTATTCGAGATCGGCGACGCCGAGGGGCTGGCCGAAGCCGTCCGGCAGGTCGTCACTGATCCCGAGGCCACCCGGGCCCTATGCCGGCGAGCGTATGAACTGTTTCAAGAACATCATCGGCCGGAACAACACACCCAGGCGATTGTTCGGATGTTCGAGCACATTTGTCCATCGGCCCCAAGGAAACCGTCATGAGCACCCCCCTCGTCAGCATCACCAGCGCCTTTCACAACGAGGAGAAGTACCTGCCGGACCTGATCCGGTGCATCCTGGCCCAGACGTTTGCGGACTGGGAGCTGATTCTCGTGGATGATGGATCCACAGACCGCAGCCTGGAGATCGCCCAATCCGTCAAGGACCCGCGTATCCGAGTGTATTCCAACGGCCGCAACCTCGGCCGATCGGCAAGCCTGAACCGATTGACGCAATGGGCTCGAGGCAAATACATCGCCCGCCAGGATGCCGACGATTTGTGCAGCCCCCACCGCATCGAGAAGCAAGTGGCCTTCATGGAGTCCCATCCGGACGTCGACGCGGTCGGGACGGGGATGTGTTTCTTGGACAAGAACGACCAGCCCATGGGGGAGTGGATCCCTCCGATATCCCACAAGGAAATCATTGCACATCCTGAACAAACAATATATATCGCTCATGGCACGATACTAGGCAAGCGACGATGGTTCGAAGCTCATAGATACAACGAAGCCCTCCGTATCGCCGTGGATTTTGAAATGTTGTATCACGCCGCTGCAGAGAGCCTTCTGGCCAATATCCCCGAGGTTCTGTACTACTACCGCCTGGACCAGTCGTTTTCTTTGCGAAAACAATTTGTAACCCGGCTCACAAATGCCCGCTTCCTTTTTAAGAGTCTATGGAAGGGTGGCCGCCGAACGAAGGCCTTGGGTCAGGCCAGCGTGCAGTTGGCTAAGTACGTTGCTACCATCCTAATATTCCTCAGTGGTCGCCGTCGCCGTCTCATGGCCAGACGTTTTGAGGCCCTGCCTGATCAACACCTGAAGCTCTACCTGAACGATCTTGAATCTATACGAAACATCACGTTACCGGCTCTGTAAGCGTTTCTATCGTGTCCCCCAGCTCGGAGAACCCGCCCAAAAAAGCAGGGCACGCTCAGCCCGTTGGATCCGATTTTGACTAAACAGATGCGAACTCTTCGGGTGCCCGCGACCCTTGCCAACTAAGGATGAGTCCCCATGAGGCTTGTGCTGATTGCCAGTATTCCGCGAACCTTGTTCTTCTATCAGGGCCTGATTCACGAGCTTATTGCTCAGGGGCACGACGTTCGCGTGCTTAGTTCGGGGCATCCGGAATTGATGGATCTGCAAGAGATGGGCTGTAGCGTCCTAGCAGTGAATATCCCCCGGCGTATCTCCCCATTCACCGACCTGGTCACGATCGTGCGTATGGTCCGTGACCTCCGGCAACGGCGCCCCCACATCGTACATGCCCACACCCCGAAGGCCGGACTGGTAGGAATGTTGGCGTCCTTTCTCGTGGGCGTTCCCCATCGTATCTACACACTACATGGCTGCCCTCTCGAAACAGCCACGGGTCTAAAACGCCGACTTCTGTGGTTGTCGGACCGGGTGGCTTGCATCCTGGCCACACATGTCCTGGTCGTCAGCTCTACGCTGCACGAGCGTTTTCAAGCCGAGGGTTTGTGCCCCGTGGAGAAGATGCACATGCTGGGCGATGGGACTGCCTGTGGTATTGATGTAGACCACTTTCATCCTACAGCGGAGACGGCCGCCCTCGCGCAACAGATTCGTCAAGAACACCATATCCCCGCCGATGCGGTGGTGTTCGGTTATGTGGGAAGGCTCGTTCCCGACAAAGGCATCAAACCGCTCGTCGACGGCTTTTTGGACCTGTACGCTGGAGCAAACCATTTGCGGTTGCTGATTGTAGGAGATCTGGATACGTCGCGCGAGCGCCTTGACGCTGTGACGCTAGGACATGTGGATAACCATCCCGCCATCATTCATGTAAGCCACGTCAAGGACCCCGTACCCTATTACGCAGCGATGGACGTCGTCATCCTGCCGTCCCGTCGAGAGGGTTTCAGCTACGTGCTCCTCGAAGCAGCGGCCATGGAGCGTCCCACCATCACGACCCGCGCCACGGGGTGCCTCGACGCAGTCGTGGATGGCCAGACAGGCCTACTGGTTGATGTGGACAATGCCGAGCAACTTCGGCGCGCCATGGCACAGCTGTCGGAGGACGCCACGCGTCGGCGCGCGATGGGGCTGGCCGGTCGAGAACGGGTGTGCCGGTCGTTTTCATTGCGTCGCCTCGTGGAAGAGCACCTGCGCTTATATGAAGAACTGTACCTCGGAAAGTCAAGACTACACGCAACACGGCGCACCATCGGTGAGGGCAAATCCGGACCCGGGAGCTGGGACTTGGAGAATAAGGCATGAGTGGCGCCCGTCCCATTGTTGAGCCTGTCGCGGTTCGCCCGCTTTTCAAGGAGGATGCGGCAGCCGTGGCTCAGCTTCATATGTCCGGTATCCAAGGCGGGTTTATCACCTCGTTGGGGGATCGGTTTGTTACGGCACTCTATGCCGCGATCGCCCGTAGCCCCTATGGGTTTGGAATAGTGGCCGAATGCCAGGGGACCATTATAGGATTCGTGACGTTTGCCACCGACATCAAGCGATTATATAGATCCGTCCTGGCCAGAGGTGGCCTTCGAATGGCCGGTTCTCTCGTCGGCCAAGTATTTCACATTTCTGTCATCAAGGGCATACTTCAGAACCTCCTGTATCCGCATAGAATGCGTACATACAATCTTCCAGATGCAGAATTGCTTTCTGTGGGTGTTTCCATCGTACGGCAACGGACGGGATTGGCGACCCAGTTAGTCACCGAAGGACTTCGTGAGTGTGTCCGCCGTAAGGTGAAACGAGTGAAAGTCCTGGTGGCGGAAACCAACGCGGCGGCCAATCGTCTCTATCAGAAGTGCGGGTTTGCCCTCACCTGCAAAACTACAAGCCATGGGATAACGAGTAATGTCTATGTGATAGAGATGCCAGACGCCCCATGCTGAAGACGCTGTTCATCGCCCCTTGTGTATCGCCCCCCGCAGGCCTTCCATCCGCAGATAGCCCTTTCGCCAAACGATCACCCCCGACACCGCGAACACCAGCACGTACACGATCACCGCGTACCGCGTCCGGATCTGGCTCATCACCAGCCCGATCACCGCGTACAACGCCGCCAGGCCGTAGCTGATCTGCACCGTCCGCCGCAGCGGAATCCCTCGGTCGATCATCTGGTCGTAGATGTGCCCCCGGTCCGACACGAACAAGGGCCGCCCACTGACCAGCCGCCGCACCAGGGCCGTGGCCGTGTCCAGAATCGGCAGCCCGAACACCACCACCGACGCCATCCACCACCGCGGCACCTGCTCGCCGAACAGGATCATCAACGACGCCACCACGAACCCCAGCAGCATGCTGCCCGCGTCGCCCATGAAGATCTTCGCCGGGTGCCGGTTGAACGGCAAAAAGCCGAACACCCCGCCCACCAACGCCAAACACACGATCATCCGCACCGAGTCCCCGTGGGGGCTGTATCCCCACGTGCTCAGGTGCACCGCCAGGGCCAGCAGCGCCAACGTGATGATTCCCGTCACCCCGGCGCACAGCCCATCCAGGCCATCCAACAGGTTCAGCGAATTGGTCGCCCCCAGCACGAACACAACGACCACGATCACACCCAACGCCGTCTCCAGGCCCGCCGGCAACGTCCAGCCGAACGGGGTCACGAACCGGCTCAGGGACGGCAGCACCCCTCCCACGATCAGAGCCAGAGCCGCCAGCGCCTGGCCCAGCATCTTGCGACTGGGGCGAATGTCGAACAGATCATCCACCACGCCTACGCCGCAGGCGATGACCGCCCCGGCCAGAATCGCCGCCAGCCACCGCCACGCCGTTGCAAACCCCTCCTCGTCACGAACGAGATACAGCCCCAGAACCATCCCAACGGCGAACCCGACCAGCATCCCCACACCGCCCAGATAGGCCACCGGCTCTTTGTGCGTCTTGACTAGGTGATCCGGCCGATCCACGATCCCGAAACGCAGCGCGACCCGCTTGCACACCCACGTCCCGGCCAACGCGCATCCCCACGCGGCAACCAGAACCGGCCAGAAGCGAATCACCCAACTCAGCGGCCGCTGGCTGCCGATGAAGTCGTCAAACACCCCCATGCTCCACCTCCTCCCGTCGTCGCACCCACACCTCCGCGTCGTACCGCAGCATCAGCAGCCCGTTCCGGAAGCCGTCCCATCGAATTCGCGGCGCACGTCCCAGATGCTCGGCCAGGATCCACGCCGGAAAGTTCGCGCCCCCCTCGATGCTCAACGGCACGCCGCCCCCGAAACGCGGGTTAATCTCGATGAACACGTAGCGCCCCCGGCGGTCCTTGATGAGCTGAATCGTGATCACGCCCGGGCCGGCCCCCAACGCCTCCACCAGCCGACCCACCCGCTCCATCATCATCCGGTCCTTCACGATCCGGGCCTTGCTCACCTCGCCGCCGCGAACCGCCACCCGCTGCCGCGGCACCACGCACCGCACCCGCAAGTCCCGATCGACGTACGCGTCGCACGTGTACTCCGGACCGGCGATGAACTCCTGCACGATGCAATGTCTCAGCCGCCGGCCAAAGAACTCCAGCTCCTTTCGGTTCCGCACCACCACGTTGCCGCGCGCCGCCGCCCCATCCCAGGGCTTCAGGAATAACGGATACGGCTGTCGCTTACGCAACGCCTCACTCAGCGATAGGGTCCGTGGCGTACAGAAGCCCCGCGCTTCCAGAAATCGGCACGTCCGCCGCTTGTCCTGGCAGATGGCGATCACCTCCGGCGCGGAGACCAGCACGTGGCAACCCGCCTCGGCGAACGCCTCGCGATGCCGCGCCAGCAGCTTCAAATCCAGATCCACCGTCGGCACCAGCAACTCCACCTGGTGCCGACGCACCAAGGCCAACAAGTCTGACAGGTACTCCGGATGGTCCACGCGGCTGACCAGCACCTTGCGATCGCAACACTGCAGCGCGGCGCTGTCGGCCGTCACATCGGTTCCGATAACCTCCAGCCGGACCCCCAAACCCTCCGCCGCCGCCCGAAACGCCTTCAGCAACGACACCCGCCGACCGATGCAGGTGAACGCAAGAACCAATCGCTTATGCCGTCTGGATGCCTGAACCGCCATGGAACGCCATCCTGTAAAGAGTCCGTTTTGCGGGCAATCTAGCCGCAGAGCCGCGGATTGTCCATCCCGTACTGTTTCGGCATACGGGTTTGAACGATTCACACGAGTCGGATAGAATCAACCGCCGATGCATCGTCCGATAAACGAACATCCCGAGGCCCCGGCGGCACCGATCAAGCCGAATCGCTCGGCCGTCTACCGGTTCGTTAAACGGGGGCTCGATCTGCTGGTCACGGCCCTCGCCCTGGCGGTCCTCTGGCCGGTGCTGCTGATCGTCGCCCTGGCCATCCGCTTGACGAGCCGGGGCCCGGCCCTGTTCCGGCAAGAACGGGCCGGCAAGGATGGCCGCCCCTTCACCCTCTACAAGTTCCGCACCATGTGCACCGATGTGGACCCCTATGGCGACAGCCCCCAATCCGGCGAGGACCCCCGCCTGACCCGCCTGGGCCGATTCCTCCGCGAGCACTCGCTCGACGAGCTGCCCCAGCTCTGGAACGTGCTTATCGGCGACATGAGCCTGGTCGGGCCGCGACCCCTCTACGTCGCTCAGATCGCCGAATGGAACGCCGTCCAGCGGCAGCGTCTGCTCGTCAAGCCCGGCCTGACCGGCCTGGCCCAGATCGCCGGCCGCGGCGGCTTGACCATCGAGGACAAGCTCGCCCTCGACGTCGAGTACGTCCGCCGACAGAGCTTTGGGCTCGACCTGCGAATCCTGGTCTCCACCGGCATCGCCGTCTTCAGAAAACAGGACATCTACGAGGTGCGATACTCCCGCGACCGGGCCACCCGATCCTCCTCCTCCCCCGCAACGCCGCCCGACCCGGCCGGCACCGATGAACCCTCCGCCACGTGATCCGCCGCCGTATCACCGACAGGCCCCGCCATCGGCCTGGCCCGAAACAGGAGCCAACTCGCCCCCGCGGCCAGCACCATGCCCGCCGTGGCCGCCGCACAATCGGGCCACAAGATCGGCTTGCCCAAGCCCCATGCGGCCAGCTTCACAAAACCCAGCAAGGCCAGCGGCAACGACACCGCCTGAACCAGCCACGACCACGCCCGCCCTTGAGCCTCGCGAAACCGTCCGCGGGAGTGAATCCACGCCAAGGTGAAGACGGCGTACCCGCCGAACTGAAATCCCGTATTCAGCACGGCGTATCGCGCCAGGAGGTCCAGTCGAGACAGGTCCGACACGCAGAAGATGAACACCGCCGTCACCACCAGCACCGCCGGCCAGAATGGCAGCGCCCACAGGAGCACCAGCCCCGCCAGCGTCCCGATCAGGTCCGCGACGAAATCCTCCATATCCGCCGACCGCCCCACGTAGCCCTGCAACCACTCATCCGCCGCCCCGTACCACACCACCACCGCCAGAATCAACCACACCTTCCACCGTCGCCAGTCCACCCGCTCGTAGGGACTGACCGCCCACCACACCAGCATCATCAACCCCATGTACGCCAGGACGTGCATCAGCTTGTCGCTCATGCCCGACTTCCGCGCTACATCGAAGATCGGGACGTGCGTCAACACGAACAGCACCGGCCAATAGATCGCCAACACCGCCCACACGGTCTTCATCCGTTTGGTGATCTTCATTCATGTCCTCACAATCGTCACCGTTCACGCCCCGGATTTCGCCTGTTCGGTGGTTTGCTCCACCCGGGCCGGCCGCCGGAGCCGCATTGATGATACCTTATCTGTCCCGTCGGCACCATGAGGGAGACAATCACCCACACCGTCCGAAACGCTCGATCACCCTCACCGCGTCAGACTGCCCCCACACGCGCCTGGCCACAATCGCTGGCCGCCGGACCAACTCATCCTCACATTATCCGATCACCCGCCAGGAACAGCCAGTCCACGACAATCGCCGCGCACAGTCCGCCGACCAATACCCCATGCACCTGCCGGATGAACCGTGGCAGCGCCCGAGGCCATGCCGCGATCGCCCACACGCGATACGGCACTTGAAACACCACCACCCCAAAGAACAGCGGCCCGATGGGATGATACGCCAGCGCCCGCCGCACGTCTCCCTGCGACAAGGCCTCCAGCGACCGCATCAAGCCGCCCGATGTGCATTTCAACCCGAACCAATCGTTCAACACGCAATAGAGGCTCCACCGCCAGCCCAGCCTCTCGGCCGCCAGACGCTCGACCCCCAGCCACAGCGTCACCGCAATGATCGCCAAGCAGCCCACGAGAATCACGCCGTGCAGCGTGCGGCCGCTCAGCAGGCGGCGAATCCGCCTCATGCCTTTGATGCGACGAAGCCGTCTGCGTCGCGCCATACCGGTGACCTCAATCTGAACCGCCCCCTTCTAGATCGGCTCTTGGTCCCGTCGGCTTGACACAAACCCCCTGCCCGCCGCCCCACTTGCACCGCGCGACCTAGCCATCCACCTCACGCGGACGTGGGCATGGCGACCACGACCCCTCACCCCGAATAGGGTGGCGGCTCCGGCGGCGAGATCCGGTCCCAGGGATTCCCTCCCGGCGGCTTCGGCGGCGCCTGCCGCCCCGGCTCGATCACCACCTCCCGCGGGCCCACCACGATCGTCTCTGGCTCGACCGGCCCTTGCGGCGGCACGGCCCCTTCCGGTGTCTCTTCGTCCCCCTCCGGCCCGAACACATCATACTCCGGCCCATACTGCGCCAGGTAATACAACGAATACGACCGCTTGAAAACAGAGGCCGGCAATAATACTACTGACCCAATGTACGGAATGCCCAGCAAGAAGAGACCCAGACAACATGTACAGAGAATCAAGGCGCCAATGATCAGAAAGATCAGCGTGGCTAACAACAATCGGAAAACCACGTACAAGCTAAACCGACCGAAGTTCGCTCCAATAAGAATCTTTAGTTCGTACCATGCTTCACTGCACGTGCAGCCCCGAAGCATCATGATCGGGACCACCAAGTCGCGCAACAGCATTACGGCCAACATGAAAATGCCGGAGACAAGCAGGTGCACACCCCAGAAAACCGCCGTATACAGTAAAAGCTCTGAGGCCATGGGACGCTGTCCGCGACTATATAGGGTGACGTACTGAAATATGGCTAATCCAAAAAGAAGGAAAGTGACAAGGAACCACACAACGCCTATGCCTAGTCGCACCAAAAACAGGCTGTTGCCCTGCCGTGAGTAACGCTTCCATGGCTCCGACACCTCGGCCTTGTTTCTCACTACACAATGAGCAAAGATGAAGTCGGCTCGACTCCCCAGCCAAGCGAATACCACAGCCATTGCAAGCCCGACAACCATAGCTGCAAATGTGAATGGCAGTGTGAAGACAAGCAGCTCGATTCCGCCCCGACCTTGGCTGTCCTGACCCAAAAAGAAATTCAGGGTCGGACCTCCGAAACCTATTTGCCCCAGTGTCGCCAGCCATGCCCCAAAGCCCAGGATGAACCACTTGCCCAGGTCGAACGGATCGAAGAGCACCTTGTTAACGCGGTCCAGCGCCCGGCTGACGGGGTCCACCACGCTGATCCGCCTGGTTGTCGGCTGATCCATGAAAGCCTCCTTCATGGGCGGATCGGCGCGGCCCGCCGCGGTCGACCCACCGGTTCATATCACCCCCGCTCC
>DSDH01000275.1 GCA_011055475.1 Phycisphaerales bacterium
GGTGGCCACCGCCACGGCGTTCACCGCCATCACGATCGCGCAGGCCGATCGCCGGTTCCTGCCGCATCGGCCCGATGAGGTCATCCTCTGCGGCGGCGGGGCCCATAACGCCACACTGGTGCGGATGTTGCGTGAGCAGCTCGCCGAGGTTACAATCCGCTCGATGGACGAGTTCGGCATCAGTGTCGATGCGAAGGAGGCGGTGTCCTTTGCGCTGCTGGCCCTGGCCGCCGTGCGGGGCCGGCCCAATAACGTGCCCGGCGCCACGGGCGCCGAGAAGCCCGTCATTCTTGGAAAGATCGTACCGGCCCGATGACCACACAACATCCCCTGCCGACAACCGAAAAACGCAACCCCCGCAGCGAGAATATCGACGCGCTCTCCACGCGGCAGATCGTGGAATTGATCAATGCCGAGGATAGGCAGGTCGCCCCGGCCGTCGGCGAGCAGTGCGGCCGGATCGCCGCGGCCGTGGATATGATCGTGGGGCGGTTCCGACGGGGCGGGCGGCTGTTCTACGTCGGGGCCGGCACGAGTGGCCGACTGGGTGTGCTGGATGCCTCCGAATGCCCGCCGACGTTCGGCGTCGAGCCGACGATGGTGCAGGGGATCATCGCGGGCGGTTACGGCGCCCTCGTCCGATCCATGGAGGGCGCGGAGGACCACCCGGAGGACGGCGCCAAGGCCATCGACGAGCATGGCGTGACGGCCGACGACGCCGTGGTGGGTCTGGCGGCGTGCGGCCTGACGCCATACGTCCGCGGCGCGCTCGAACGGGCCCGCCGGATCGGCGCGGGCACCGCGTTCATCACCTGCGCCCCGGAGGTCGCGGCCACCGTCCCCGCGGACATCGTCATCAACCCCGTCGTGGGGCCGGAGGTCATCACGGGTTCGACCCGGATGAAGGCCGGCACGGCGACAAAGCTGGTGCTCAACACGCTCACGACGGCCGCGATGGTCAAGCTGGGCAAGGTGTACGGCAACCTCATGGTCGATCTTCAGGCGACAAACGCCAAGCTGCGCGATCGTTCCGTGCGGATCGTCATGGAGGTGACCGGCCTGGCGCGGGACCGGGCCCAGGCGCTGCTGGACCGCGCCGCGGGAAAGGTCAAGCCCGCTCTGGTCATGCATTTTCGTAAGGTTGACCTCGCCGGCGCCCAGCGCATTCTGGAGCAGAACAACCACTCGCTGCGAGCGGCGATCGGGACAGACCCATGAGGGCCCTTTCTTTGCCCCGCCGACACCCTTTCGACAGGAGGCGGTCTTGATGATGCGACGACCGGCCATGCTGTGCATTCTGTGCGTGCTGTGGATCGCTTGCCCCGCAACAGGACAGGAGACCCTCACGTTCGACACATTCATCGTCCCCTTCGCCCCGGAGGTGCAGACGCAGGCCCGCGCCATCTGGCAGCAGGCTGCACAAGGATTGCCGGACCGTGCTGTGCCGACCCCCCCGGCGGAGCAGGAGGTCTCCGACGAGGCCCTGGCCGCCGCGGTCGGCATGGAGGATAACGCATCATTTCTCGTGACCCTGAAGGACTTGCGTGGCCGATTGCAGGACGCGCGGCACGAAACCGAACGGGCCCGTCGCGAGTTGGCGCGATGGACGGCCTTTGCCCGACATCTCGACGAGATCCCGCCACTCGGGGCCGTCTATCTGAAGGCCCTGCGGGCGGTCCGGCAATGCGAAGCACAGGTTCGCGAATCCGAGGCCACGGTCACCGAACTGAACAAGGAGATCGAATCGCAGCGGGTCGATGTCGCCCTCGATAAGGTGTCGTCGAACTTCACCGCCACGGACTGGGTGGTCATCGTCGTGTACCTGATCTTCACGACGATTCTGGGCGGTGTGCTGGCCGGCAAGCAGGCCAGCATGAAGGATTTTTTCCTGGGCGGGCGGAAGCTGCCCTGGCCGGCCGTCTGCGGGTCGATTATCGCCACGGAGGTGTCGGCCGCCACCTTCCTGATCGCGCCGGCCCTGGTCTTCTCCCAGGGCGGCGACATGACCTATATCCAACTGGCCCTGGGCACGATCCTGGCCCGGTTTGTCATCGGTTACTTCTTCATCCCCGTCTATTACCGCAAGGAGATCTACTCGCCGTATGACTACATGGGGCAGCAGTTGGGCGCGCGGGTCAAGACCATCACCTCGGTTCTGTTCATGATCGGCGGCATCCTGGCCCAGGGCGCCCGCGTTTACATCGCCGCCAAGGCCCTGCAGGTCATCACCGGCACGGACACGACCACCTCCATCCTCGTCATCGGTCTCATCTCGATTGTCTGGACGGTGATGGGCGGCATCACGACCGTCATCTGGACCGACGCCATTCAGTGCATGCTGTTCATCGTGGGCGCCATCGCCGCGCTGGCGTTCGCCGCCTGGAGCGTGAACGGCGGGCTTGGCGCCGTCGTCACCGAGGCCTACCACGCCGGCAAGCTTCGCGCCGTGAACCTGAATCTCAACCCCCACGAGGCGTATACGCTGTGGTGCGGCCTGATCGGCTTCAGTTTTCTCACGCTGGCCTCGCACGGCACCGATCAGCTCCTGGTGCAGCGGATGTTCACCTGCAAGAACCAGGCCGACGCCCGCAAGGCGGTGATCTTCTCAAGCTTCTCGCAGGTCCTGACCTACCTGTTACTCTTCGTCGGCGCCGGCCTGTTCGTGTACTACAAACATACCCCCCTGACGGCCTCCGAGCGGGTGATCGTCAACAACGATTCGATGAAAGTCTTCGCGGTCTACATCGTCAACGTGATGCCGCCGGTATTGTCGGGGCTGCTGATGGCGGCCATCTTCGCCACGGCCATCTCAACGCTCGATTCGCTGCTGGCTGCCCTGTCCGAGACCACGATTTCGATTCTGTACAGGCCCTTCATCCGACCGCAGGCCTCGGACAGGCACTACGTTCGCGCCTCCCGCCTCATCGTCGTGCTGTGGGGCGTCCTGTTGACCGCGTTCGCGGTGTATTGCGACGTCATCGCGCGGTCCTATGCCGATCTGATCCAGTTCGCCCTGGCCATGGCGGCATACACCTACGGGGCGCTGCTGGGGGCGTTTCTGCTGGCGTTCCTGCCCGTGCGGCGGGATGATCTGGGCCTGCTGTGGGGCGTGCCGTTGTCGATGCTGACGGTTTTCGCACTGAACTGGCACCAGACGATCCCGCAGGTCATCGTGGTGGTGTCGGTCCTGGTCTTGCTCGTAACGGCGGTTCGCCGGCTGCGAGGCCGGCCTCAGAAGGTTCTCTACGTGGGCCTGGCCGCGCTTTTTGTGATGATTCTCAGTATGGCCGTCATCGGCCGAACACCGGACGGACAGCCCGTACACATTACACTGGCCTGGCCCTGGCACTTTCCCATCGGAACCGCGATGACGTTCGTCATCGGCGCGCTCGTGGGCAACCCCCGGAAGCCGGATTCGGTTCATCCCTGAGCCGAAACAAAGAAAGCCCCTGGTCGGCGTCGTCCATCTGGCGCGACCACGCCGCGACCGTCAATCCGCCTCGTCCGATGTCGGATCGAACAGCACCCATGCCGAGCGACCCGCGCCGAAGACCCGCCAATGTTGATACACCCGCTTATGTCGATAACGCCGGCTCGGCAGGTGCACCTGCGTTGATCGCTGCCACGCGAGGATCTGTCGGCCCGCCCAGTGTTCCTTCGCATCGGCCCGGACGCGCGGATGATCCTCATCGGGATCCGCCGTCAAATCATACTCCAGGAGCCGATCCAGATAGGGCCAGTACACGTACTTTTTCGTGCCCTCCAGAAACCCCAGTGGGCTGTCGGTGTACCACGAGGAGAAATACAGCCGTCGGTTGGGCTCCGTCGGGTCCAGGGCGTTGCGACCCTCGAAGCCCGCAGCGCTGACGTCACAGCCGATCGCGGAAAGCACCGTGGGCGTCACATCGAGCTGGCTGGCGGGCCATTCCACCACCCGCCCCGGTTCCAGCCGCCCCGGCCAGTACAACACCCACGGCACCCGCAGGACCTCCTCGGTCGGCTGCCACCGCGCCTGGCCTTCGCTGACGTCCAGGCTCGTGCCGTGATCGCCCAGGACGCACACGAGCGTGTTGTCCATCAGGCCCGCCTCCGCCAGCGCCGCCACCAGCGACCGCAGGAACGCGTCGGTGCATTCCAGGGCCAGGTCATACCCGCGGCTGTTCTCCGGATCGCGCCAGGCGTACCATCGCGGCACCTCATACGGGTCATGCGTCATCGTCGTGATCGTGACCGCCAGGAACGGACCCTCCTGACGCTGGGCCCACTGGACCATCGGCCGAATCAGACAGAAGTCGTCCCCCCCCATGTAGCCCAGGTCCCGCGACGGGTCTTGCAGGTTCTCGCGGAACCACGCCCAGTCGAAACCCAGATTGCTGAACATCCCCGGTCCGCACTCATAGGTGCCCTTGGACATCATAAAGAACCCGCTGCGGTACCCCCAGCGTCCCAGGATCGTCGCGAGGCTTTCATAGGGTTCATCGGCGGGGACCGCCTCGACGTAGTCCGAGGCGATAGCGGGCATCGAACCGGTCAGCGTGGTCCAAAACGCCTTGGTCGTGTGCGAGACGGGCACGTGGGTATTGCGGAACTCCACGCCCTGCCGGGCCAAGTGCGCCAGATAGGACGTGCGACGCGGATCGCCGCCTCCGAGCGAGGTGGCCCGGTATGGAACCGACTCCAGCAACACGATAAGGATGTTCGGCCAAGCCGTTTGCGTCTCGGACGACGGCGGCGCGACGGCCCGCTGCCCGGCCCGGATGAAACGGCGGCTGGATTCGCTCTCGGAGGCGTCGTGGTTGCCGCCCACGATCATCGCCGCCAGGGCGTGCCAGTGGCTGCTGAAGGCCAACACCTCGCCCTCGAAGCCCAGCCGCGCCCGCGGCAACAGCACCGGGCGAAGCCCCATCGCCGCGACCGCCACAAGGAGCCATGCGCACGCCGCCTTGAGATGCCCGCGTCCCCCCGGCTCAATGGGCTCCGGGCGTCTCCACCGCCGGACCAATACTGTCAGCAGCCCCACGCTCAGCACGCAGACCATCACCAATTGCCAGGGACTCAGCAAGGCATAGGTCGTCAACAGCGGCCACAGGTCCCGCAAATCCCGCAGCAGGATCACGATGATCCCCGGCTGAATCTGGACGTCGCTGCGGACCAGCCAGAGGGCGTTGGTCACGGACCAGATGGCTATCAGCAGTGCGACGACCAGGGCCAGCCGGGCCATGCCCCGGGTGCCGCGCCACCCGTACAACAGTCGGATCAACGCCGCGACCACCGCCAGGAACGCGGCGTCAGCCAACAAAATCGCCGCTAC
Organism: Phycisphaerales bacterium; assembly: GCA_011055475.1. GTDB lineage: Bacteria > Planctomycetota > Phycisphaerae > Sedimentisphaerales > Anaerohalosphaeraceae > DSDH01. The sequence goes on from DSDH01000275.1 coordinate 5,312, forward strand.
GGCCAGGGTCGGATGTGCGGTCGGGTGGTCCAGCACCACCTGCGCCTTGGCCCAGGCCGTGCACAGCAGGCCGACGATGAGCAGCAGAATCTCCGTGCGCAGCCGCCACCACGGCGGCCTCGGCGGGGGCGACCCGCCCGGCGGCGCCTTTGACGACGATGAGCCATGCGTGGCGATCTGCGATTCGGTCATAAGCGCGCCATGCTACCGGGACCCCACCATCGGTGTCAACAACCACGGCCCCCGCTCCTGAACGGGTCGGTCTGCGTCGCCCGCCTCGTGATGGATGTCATTCAAGACGACAACGTGCCGCGGGCGTGACACGGATAAGCGTTTCGACAAGTCGGCCTTGGCCCCCAATGGTATGCCGTGGTGTGTCGATGGTCTCGTTCTACAAGAGCTCCCGCATCATCGCCAGATACCGGCGGCAGGTTTCTTCCATGTCCCCGGGGTACTTGTCCTGCTCGATCGAGCAGAACCCCGTGAATCCGACCGCCCGCAGGGCTTGGGCGATCGCCTGGAAATCCATCACGCCCTGGCCGACGTGGACGAACCGCCGCATTGCGCCGTCGATATCGCGCATGTGCACGTTCATCAGGTGCCGGCCGGCCTTGTGAATCGCCAGCGGGGGGTACTCCCGCTGCAGCAGGGTCCAGCCCACGTCCAGGTTCAGGCCCAGGGCCGGGTCGCGGATGGCGTCCCACAGCCGCAGGAACGCCGTCGTATCGGGAATCAGTGTGTGCGTGTGGTGCTCGATGGTCATCTTTAGCCCGTGGGTCTTGGCCCGCTCCAGGCACGCCCGCGTCGTCTCGATGTACTGCTCCCACACCTGTGGCCAGTCAAAACCCGGCGCGATGTTGATATGGAACTTCTCGCCCGGCTTGGCGTCGGGCATTTCGTAGTAACGCGGGATATACCCTTGGCCTCGGCCAAACTGACGCGGCCACGGGGCCACGATGTTCACGATCGGCGCCCCCAGACGTGCGCCCAGCCGGCAGCCCGTCTCGAAGGCATCCAGGCTCCGGCGGCGCTGTTCGGCGTCGAGACTGCTGAGGTCCTCCACCACGGGCTGAAACAGGACGAACTGCGAAACGACCAGCTTGTGACGCTCCAACTGGCCCCGAAGGCGGTCCACCGTGGCGTCGGTCCAGTAGGTCTTCAGGTCCTCGGCCGCCAGGACGATCAACTCGACGCCCTCAAACCCGATCTGGCCGATGGTGTCGAGGGCCGCTTCCGCGTTCGTACCGCCCGCGAAGCTGTGGAAACACCAGCTTACGCAGCCGATTTTGGGTCGCGTTCGATTGCCGGGACCGCTCCCCGCGGCGGCGGCCGCCGCACTCCAAGGTGACCCCGCTCCCAGGACGCCCGCCGCCATCGCCGCGCCACAACGTGCCAGGAAACCTCGTCGGTCAGTCTTTTCTAACATGTCGCACCCCATCTAATGGATTCCTACGTTTGACCAGTCCTTGCCGTGCTGGCCCGCTTTTCTAAGCCTGCCACCCGCGATTTCAGGCTGAAAAGACCGGCTTCGCTACGATTATCCCAGTTGGGGCGGGTGCCGCCGAGAAAATCTTTGCTTTTTTCACAAAATGCACTGTTCAGAGTTGACTTATTGGTCGAAATTGGCAATATAGCCATATATGACCAGGTGGTCATAATTGGGGAGACGATTTTACAATGTCACGCGTGGCTACCCGAAGCGAAAAACGAGCTACTCGAACGCGTCGCCGCCTGATGGAGGCGGCGATGGCGGTGTTTACGGACTACGGGGTCGATGCCTCCACCATCGAGATGATTACCGAGCGGGCGGACCTGGGCAAGGGCACCTTCTACTGCCACTTCAGGGGCAAGGAGGATATCCTGGCGGCCCTGATCCAGCAGGCCATCGACAACCTGCTGACGGTGATTCGCCAGCAAACGACCGGGTCGGCGAACCTGCAGGACGTGCTGAACAATCTCGTTCGGGCTCACACGAGTTTCTTCCTGAACCATCGGGAGGAATACGTGCTGCTGTTTCAGGGCCGCATGTTGCTGAAGTTGGACCGCGAGATGGCGGAGATCGAGGAACCGTACCGGTGTTACCTGGCGGACATGGGACGGCTCGTGGAGCCGTTTGTGCCGCCGCCGGTGGACCCCATGAAGGTCCGTCGGCTGGCCTGTGCGGTCGCGGGGCTGGTGACGGGCTTTCTGTCGTTCGCGATGATTACGATGGACGCGGCGGCTATTGAAAAGAACATGGAACCGATGCGTAAGGCCTTCGTGGAGAGCATGGTGGCCTTTATGAATCCGTCCTGAACGAATTGCGCGTTATTCCGTTTGGAAAGGACAAGAGAATGATCTCAACCCGTGATTCCGCAAGCGAGTCGGCGCCCGAACCAACTCTTCCGGCAGGTGCGGCCGAGGATGAACCTCCGCCGTCCTGCCCGGCCCCACCATCGCCGGCCACCGAGAACGCCCGCGCGGGCAAACGGTGGGACGACTGGCGATGGCAGATGGGCCATCGTATCCGCACGCCCAAGCAGCTTCTGACGCTGTTCCCCGAATTGCGACACAGCCCCGACCTGACGCCGCTGATCGGCAAGTACCCGATGGCCATCACGCCGTATTACGCCTCGCTGATCCAGGAGGCCGCGCCGTCGGACCCGATCTTTCAGATGTGCGTGCCGCAGATGCAGGAGCTGATCGACCCGCCCTTCTTGAGCGCCGACCCGCTGGAGGAGTGTCACGACATGCCGGTGCCGGGCTTGATTCATCGCTATCCGGACCGCGCGCTGGTGATCGCGACGACCACCTGTTCGACGTACTGTCGGCACTGCACGCGCAAGCGGGTGGCCGGCACCCGCGAAAGCACGATCGGCAAGCAACGCCTGGAGCAGATCGCCGATTACCTGGGCAAGCACCCCGAGATCCACGATGTGATCATCTCCGGCGGCGACCCGCTGACGATGCGCACCGAGCAGTTGGAGGTCGTGCTGGCGACGCTCCGCCGCGTGCCGTCCGTGCAGATTCTGCGGATCGGGACGCGGGTGCCGGTGGTCCTACCGCAGCGCATCACCGAGGCGCTGTGCGCCATGCTCAAGCGGTATCACCCGGTGTGGATCAACACGCACTTCAATCACCCGCGCGAGCTGACGCTGGAGTCGCGGCAGGCGTGCGAGCGGCTGGCCGACGCGGGGGTGCCGCTGGGCAATCAGTCGGTGCTGCTCAGGGGCGTCAACGACGCGCCGCAGACGATCGAGGCCCTGTGCCGCGGACTGGTGCAGATGCGGGTGCGACCGTACTACCTGTACCAGTGCGACCTGGTGCGGGGGGTGGAGCACTTTCGCACGCGTCTGAGCCGGGGCATCGAGATCATGGAGTACCTGCGCGGGCGGCTCAGCGGGCTGGCGATTCCGATGTTCGTGGTGGATGCGCCGCGCGGGGGCGGCAAGATTCCCGTGCTGCCGACCTACGTCGTGACGCAGAGCCCGACGCACACGGTCCTGCGGAACTACGAGGGGATGCTGATCGCTTACCCGGAACCGTATGAGCCGGGTCTGGGAGCGGCGGCGGAGCCCTCGGAGACGTCCGCGCCGGGGGTCTGGGAGCTGACGGCCGGGCGGAACACCGTGATTCGACCCGAACAATCCGTGCGGCTGACACGTCGCCAGGCGTGTTGCCCCACGGCGTGCACTTCCGAAGCCTCAGAATGATCCAGATTCAGCGCGTGTACAGTTCGGTTCTGCCGATTGACCGGGTGCGCATCGAGCAGACTCAGGCGATCTTCCGCCAGAACTTCGCCGCGGTGGCGGAGTATGCCGAGAAGATCCCGGACCTGCTCGACCATCCGTTCACGTACGGCTATACGACCATCCTGCTGGTCAGCGAGACGACCCTGGGCAAGGTGACGGGTTTCTCGTTGGTGCTGCATTTCCCGGAGATCAACAGCAGCCTGCTGGATTACATCGCCACGACCGCCCGAACGCGAGGCGGCGGCATCGGCAGCGCCCTGTTCGAGGCCACGCGGGATTACCTGCGCAGCCGCGGGTCGCAGGGGCTGTACATGGAGGTGCTGCCCGACGACCCCAAGATCGTGCGGGACCCGACGCTGCTCAAGCAAAACCGCCAACGGCTGCGGTTTTATGAACACTACGGGATTCGCCCCATCATCAACACGGCCTATGAGACGCCGATTGATGAGGACCCGGCGCCACACCTGCTGTACGATGATCTGGGACGGGATGTCCCCTTGCGGCGACGGGCGTGTCGGGCGGCGGTGCGCCTGATTCTGACTCGAAAGTACAGACGCGTCCTGCCGGAGGGGTACGTCGACCGCGTGGTGGAGAGCATCGTCGATGATCCGGTGCGGTTCCGTGAGCCGCGGTACGTCAAGCAAGCTCCGGCCCCGGCAGGGCCCGCGGCCGGTCTGAAGAAGTCCTTCGCCCTGGTCGGCGGCGATCTGCACGTGATTCATCACGTCCGCGACCGGGGCTACGTGGAGCGGCCTGCGCGGGTGGGGGCCCTCGAAGAGGCCGCCCTGGGCACGGGACTGTTCAACAAGGTGGCGTGCCGACACTTCGGCAAGACGTGCCTGCGGGCGGTGCATGACCGGGATTTCATCGAGTATCTGAAGGTCGTCTGTGAGAAGCTCACCGAGAAAAAGCCCGTGTACCCCTACGTGTTTCCGATCCGGCGGCCCGAACGGCGGCCTCGGGAGCTGGCGGTGCGGGCGGGCTACTACTGCATTGACACGTTCACGCCGCTGGATCGCAACGCGTATCGGGCCGCGCGGCAGGCGGTGGACGTGGCCCTGACCGCGGCGGAGGAGCTGCTGGCGGGGCGGCGCGTGGTGTACGCCTTGTGTCGCCCGCCGGGGCACCACGCGGGGCGGCGGACGTTCGGGGGCTTTTGCTATTTCAACAACGCGGCGGTCGCCGCACAGCACCTGGTCCGAGCCGGACGCGTGGCAATCCTCGACCTGGACTATCACCACGGCAACGGCACACAAGATATTTTCTACGCGCGTGACGATGTCCTGACGCTGAGCCTGCACGGGCATCCGAACCATTCGTACCCGTACTTCAGCGGGTTCGCCGACGAGGTGGGCGAAGGGCCGGGCAAGGGATTCAACGTGAATTATCCGCTGGCCGAGAACATCGACGGCGCGGCGTACGTGCAGATTGTCGAGAAGGCGCTGCACCGGGTGGAGCGGTTTGGGCCGACGTTCCTGGTGGTCTGCCTGGGACTGGATATCATGAAGGGGGACCCGACGGGTTCGTTCGTGCTGACCGCCGGGTCGTTGCGGCACATCGGACGACGACTGGGACAGTTGAAACGACCGATGCTGGTGGTTCAGGAGGGCGGCTACAGCCTGCGAAATCTGAAACGGGGCGTGACCGCCTTCTTCGGCGGTGTGGCCGAGTCATTGGGTAGCGAGTTTGTTGCAGGACGATCATGAACGCACA
>DSDH01000081.1 GCA_011055475.1 Phycisphaerales bacterium
GCAGTGGCCCGAAAACCCGGTTCGTAAACAGCGTGTCCCGCGCCACGTAGCACATCCGCCGTTTCAACGGAATCTGGCAAAACACAGGGTCCAGGTAGCTCTGGTGATTGCCCAGCAGCAGAAGCGGCCCCTCCGATGGAACATTCTTGCGTCCATACACGCGCAGGCGGAACGGCACGTACAGCAGGCGGCAGCCCTGCTTACACGTCGAATACCAGATTTCATTCGCTAGTCCGGCGATACCCGCGCCCTTACCTGTTCGACCATCACGTCCACCACCTGATCGGCGGTCAAATCCGTCGTGTCCACGCCCAGCGCGTCCGGCGCCGGCCGAAGCGGACCTACCGTCCGCTGGCAGTCCGACGCATCTCGGCGTTCGATGTCCTCGCGCAACTGCTCCCGCGACACCGACCGCCCGGCCTGGGCCAGTTGCTCTTGCCGCCGCCGCGCCCGTTCCTCCACCGCCGCCGTCAAAAAGAACTTGCACACCGCCTCCGGGAACGCCACCGTCCCCTGGTCCCGGCCCTCCGTCACGATCCGCCCCTGCCGCGCGGCAAACGCCCGCTGCATCGCCACCAGCCGCTCGCGGACCGCCGGCATCGAGGCCACCTGTCGCACCCGCCCGGTCAATTGCGGATCGCGAATCGCCTCGCTCACGTCCACCCCGTCCACCCGCACCCGCATCGTCTCACCGTCCGCCTCACACGCGAACGCCGTCCGCTCGATCACCTCCATCACGGCCTCGGGCCGATCCAGATCCGCCCCCTTGTTCAGCGCCGCCCACGTCACCGCCCGGTACATCGCCCCGGTATCCAGGTACGCCCAGCCGAGCCGCGACGCCAGGCGCGAGGCGACCGTGCTCTTGCCCACCCCCGCCGGGCCGTCAATCGTGACCACCAGCGGACCGCGACGCGTCACAGGCCTGCTCCTTCTTCAACCGCCGGGCCGGATCCGACGACGTGAGCCGCACCGCCACCACGCTCGTGTCGTCCGTCTGGTTGGCCAGCCCCACGAACCGACGCCGGTACTGCAACACCGTGCGCACCACGCAATGAGCCGGCATGCGCCCGCACTGCCCCAGCACGCCGTACAACCGCTCCTTGCCCCACATCTCCTGATCGAAATTCATCGCGTCGATCAGCCCGTCCGTGTACAATAACAGGATGTCGTTCTCCTCCAGCGGCACCGTCTCGATCACGTACTCGGCCTCCTCCATCACGCCGAGCACCAGCCCCCCCCGGCGCAGCTCCCGGATCCGCCCGTCCCGCACCAGCAAGGCCGGCTCATGGCCGCAGTTGCAGTACCACAGTGTCCGCTCGCGCACGTCCAGCGCCGCCATGAACAGCGTGATAAACTCGCCGTCCCGACACTCCCGGCACGCCACCCGGTTCAGCTTGCGGATGATCTCCTCCATCGGATGCCGCTCATAGCCACCGTCCGAATACGCCCGGATCGTCCCGCGGAACATGCTCATCATGATCGCCGCCGGCAGCCCTTTGCCGATCACGTCGGCCATGCACAACGCCACCGTGTGATCGTTGAGCATGAAGTAATCATACATGTCCCCGCCGATCTCGAAGCAGGGCTCGTACGCCGCGGCGATGTCCAGCCCGCAGATGCACGGCGCCCGATCCGGCAGCATCCGCCGCTGGATCACCGCCCCCAGCCGCATCTGCTCGGCCACCCGCGCCCCCTCGAGCGCCTCGCCGTACAACTTGGCGTTCGTGATGGCGATCGCGCACTGGTTCGCCACCAGCCGCGCCAGCGTCACGGCGTCCTCGTCGAACCGGTTGGGCTCCGGACTGTACAGCCGCAACACGCCGATCGGCTTGTCGCGGAACGTCATCGCCACCGTCAACTGGCTGATCAGCCCCTCCCGAATCGTCTCCTCCCGGTAGCGCACCCGCGCATCATCCCGCATGTCGTCCAAGACGACCGCGTGCCCCTCGAACGCCTCCTGGATCACCGGGTCGTCCAAGGTCACCGGCCCCTTGCTGCGATACGTCTCGCTCAGCCCGTACGTACTGCGCATCGCCAGCTCCCCGCTGGCGTCGTCCAACAGCCGGATCGAGCACGCCTGCGTTCCGGTCACCTTCACGGCCGTCTCGGCCAGGCGGTCCAGCACGTCCTGCAGCGCGAAATTGCCCGCCACCAGCGTGCTGATCTGGTAGATCTGCTCGTCCCGCTCGATTTGTTCCTGCGTCTTGCTTGTCATAATGGTGCCATTCATAGAAGCTCATCGTTTCCAGTCAATTCATTATACCACATTTTGTGCCTCCTGTGCTCCCCCGTGCAAGGCCAACCCGCATCAGAACACCAATGGCGTGGATATTCCCCGGTAAGAATATGTGAATAATCCCCCCGCGCCGACCCCGCAGGCCATGGCCGATCTACCCGCGTGCGGACCGACAAAAAGCAACGCCGCCCCGAAAAAGACGGGCCCACACCCTCGCGGGCCTGGAGCCGGCACCGGCCTTGCTCTTCGATCGGGCGGCGATGTCGCCGGCTATCCCTGTCCGATGGACGCCTACGGCTCCGGTTCCTGGCGGGCCTTCTCCATCGCCCGCTCCAGGGCCTCGCGGACCTGCGCCTGTTCGTCCGCCGCCGTGCCCGGTGATCCGCCGGGGGCCGGATAGCGCCCCTGCGGTGAAACGGGGTTGCCCGATCTCCCGTTGACCCCCTCGCCCAGCGCCTCGCGGATCGCCTGGTCCAGCTCCGACGTGATCCGCTCCATGCGCTGCCGGGGCTGCTCGATCTGCCGCACCTCATCCGTGTCGGTCGGCAGCACCTCCAGCGTGTTCGAGTCGATCACATACGGCGTCAGGAAGACCAGCAGTTCGTCGTTGCTCAACTCCGTGTCCGTGTGCTTGAATACCTCGCCCAATATCGGCACATCACCCAGGAGCGGCACCTTCTCGACCACCTCAGACTCCTTCTGCGTCAGGATGCCGCCGATGATCACCGTCTGACCATTGCGCACGATCACGCTGGTCGTCGTGTCCAGCTTGTTCGTGGATACCTGCGTGTTAATCACCGGCCCCACTTCCGAAATCTGCAGGTTGATCGTCATATCCACGTTCTTTTCCGGCGTGATGTTCGGGCGAACCCGAAGCGTGATGCCCACGTCGCGGTACGTGTAGGAGCTGACGATGCTGTTCGGGTTCGAGCGGTCCGTCTGGCTCTGCTCCAGGAACGCGATCTCCTGGCCCTTGATGAACGCCGCCTCCTTGTTGTCCTTGGTCCACAGCGTCGGCTGGTTCAGAATCCGCGCGTTCGCCTGGCTCACCAGCAGGTCCACCAGCACATCCAATCCCGTCGTGAACGACAGCACCGTGTTGCCCCGTGTCTCGCCCCACGTCAAGTCGCCCAGGGCCCGCAACGCGTTGCTTCCGATGCTCCCCAGCGCCTCGGTATTCGTGGAATACCGCATCCCCAAGGCATGGATGTCGCTGCGGTTCGCGGACATGATGACCACCTTGACCATCACCTGCATTCCCGGCTGGTCCAACTGCCGCACCATCTCGCGGATGTCCGCCATGTACTCCTGCGGCGCCAGCACCAGCAGCGCCTTGCTGCGATGCACGGGAATGATCCGCACCTTGCCGATCAGGTTGCTGGCCGGCAAGGTTTCGGTCGTCTGCCGCGCCTGACGGTTCCACCACGGCGTGATCGTCCCGGCCGATTGCTGCTCCTGACCGGCCACCGCCGAACCCGTGTCCGCCCGATACTCGCTCAGCCCCCGTGTGCTCCGCTGAATCGTCGCGGTCGTGCCCGGTTCGTTCAGCAGCGCGTTGAGCTGATCGCACAGGTCCTCGGCGTCCGCGTAGTTCAGCGTGATCACCTCCGGGATCTCCGCCTTCTCCTCGCTGTCCAGATCCTTCACCAGCTTTTCGATCACCGGGTACGCCTCCGGAATCTTGCTGATCACGATGATCTTCCGCGTGCCCGGCACCGCTTCAAACGTGAACAACCCGTACAAGGACCCTACGATCTTGCTGCGTGTATCGTCCGCGCCGGCGCGCCCCCCGAAGATCATCCGCACCAGGTTGTTCGCGCTGCCGCTGCTGTCCGTCGCGCTGAACAGCGTGCTGAGCAATTGCGTCATCTGCACCGGGTCTGAATTGTGCAACGTCAGGATGCGATACTGGTCCTTCGTGATATCCAGGGGCACGTCCCATTCCTCGGTGATCTGTCGCGCGATCCGTTCCATGTTCTTCTCCGACGCGATCACCGTCACCTGCTGCAGCGTCGGATAGCTGATCACCTTCACCGTGTCCTCGGCCGTCGCCCCCCCGCGCATCGCGTAGCCGCCCCACGGATTGTAAGCCCGCGTCCCGGTGCTCAGATCGCCGTAGAGTCCCTCGATGTTCAGCTTGATCTGGTCCGGGTCCGCATACTGCAGCTTGAACGTCCGCTCGATGAACACGTCCGCGCTGGGCAGGTCGATCTGGGCCACCAGCCGCTCGACCATCTTGCGGTTCTCCTCGCTGCCCCAGACCACGATCTGCTTGGATTGGGTCAGCGCCTCGACCACGATGCTCGCCTCCCATTCCGTCCCGGGCAGATCGCGGATGGCGCTCTGCACCGCCCGCGCCACCTCCCGCGCATCCACGTAGCGCACCGGCAGCACCGTCTGGCCCTGCTCCCCGACCTGCGACACGTCCAGCCGCTTGATCCAGCTCTCGATCAGGTCCATGTCCGCGTTCGAGGCCCGCGCGATGATCCACCGTTGCTTCGGCATCGGGATCAGGCGAACCGGAATCTCGCTGGACGCGATCATCACCGCCGTCGCCGGACGCGTCCCGCCGTCCGACCGCGAATCGGGCCGACCCGCCGAAACCGGGGCCCCGCTCCGTGATGGGCGGCCTTGCGTCTGGCGGCCTCCGGCTCCCACGTTGCCCGTCAGGATCAGTTGCAGAAGCTGTACCAGCTCGGCCGGGTCGGCGTGCTGGATCTCGAAGATCTGCTCGACCACCTGCTCCGATTCCGGCACGTCCAACTGCGACACGATCCGCTCGATACGCAGCAGATTCTCCACCGTGTCGATGACCACCACGTCGTTCGTGCTCGCCAGCGCCGTCACGTGTCCGTATTCGGCCAGCAACGGGGCGATGATCTCCGCCAGCCGCGTCGCATCGTAGTTCCGCAAGCGGAAGAACTTCTCCACGATCATGCTCTTGTCCTCGACCCGCGCCAGCGGGTCCTCCGCCCCCAGCGTCGGCACGTACCCCTGCCGCGCCTGGGCGATCGGCTTGAGGAAAATCTTGTCCTCCGCGTGCTCGGCCACCACCCCGCGGGCCCGCAGCGCCGCGTACACCAGCGACAGCGCCCGACTCCGCGGCACCTCCCGGCTCGCGTAAATCGTGATCCGCGTCTGCAACACCACGTCGTCCGTCGGAATGATCGGCTTGCCCGTCCAGTCCCCCAGCTTCTGGATGATCACCCGCATTTCCACGTTGTTCAGGTTGATCGACTCCATGGGCTCAGGCTCGACGGTTTCGGCGATGGACGCCATCATGCTCAGCGAGCGCAGCCAGTCGTCATCCGCCCCGGAATCGGTGGTCTCGGCCATCGCGGCGCTCTGCTCCGTGCCGAATCCCGCGCGCCATTGGCCGGGGACCTCCCGCGCGCCCGGCGCGAAACGGCCGGCCGGCGCCGGCAGTGGCGACGTGGGCAGCCCCATCTCGCCCGCCAGGTTCGGATCCACCCCCAACACGGACAGGTACCCCCGCGCGCTGTTCATATCCAGGTCCGCCGCCGCGGGCAGGTCCTCCACCGCGTTGGGATCCGTTGCACCCCGAACCGCCGTGGCCGATGGAGCCTCCAGGCCCCCCTCGCTTAAGGGGCGAGCTTCGACCGTATCGCCCACCGGCGTTGCGTCGCTCGCCGCCTCCTGCGCCGACACCGGGACCATCCACACCAGCGACAACCATGCCGCTCCGAATACGAGCATGAAAACCTTGCGATTCAATGTCGTCTCCTTGTTGTACAGTAACCCGCCGTCATTAACGACCGCGGCCACGGAAGCCCCTACCGCCCGGCATAGCGCCCGGCATACCACCCGGCATACCCCCACCTTCCTCCATCCGTCGACGGAACTCGTCCCGCATCCGTTCGCGCTCCTCCGGCGAGGCATTCATGAATCGCTCGCGCATCTCGCGCATCCGGTCCATCATCTCCGGAGAGGGCTGGAGGCCGAATCGACCCTGCGGCGGCCCGCCGGCCGGACGTCGATCCGAAGCGACACGTCCAGGCGCCCGGTCGTCCCCACGGGAGCCGCGATTGTTCGATGAACCCCGCCTTTGCTGATCCGTCATGTTATCCACGGCGAACGGCTGGAGCTCCACGCGTTGCCCCTCCCATTCGATGACCACCGCCGTCGGCCCGATCTCCAGGATCTTCGCCCCCGAGACCTCCTCGCCCACGGTGTAGGGCTTGTTGTCGAAGATCGCCAGGTCCCCGAAGATCCCCAGGCACACCGGCTGCTTCGGCTTCTGGGGCGGCGGCGCAAACATGTTCCGCCGCTTCAGCGCGTCGGCCTGGGAACGAAACTGCGACAACTGCTGCTCGATCGCCTTCTCATCGGGTTGCGTTTTCTCTTCGGCCGCCGCCAGCACCTCCGGCAGCCGAACCACGCGGATGCCGTACCCCACCGCATCCGCCAGGGCCGCCACGCCGAATACCCCCGCCAGCGCGATCAACACCACGTTCACGTACCGCTTCTTGGCAACCCACTGATGGACCGTCATAATCCGACCCCCGCTTTCGCTCCCGGCAGCCGCGCAAACGTCGACAGGGTCAACACGATGTCAACCTCTTGACGGTTCCGCGAGTCCGGCCGGATTTGAAGCTCCTCGACTCCCACGAAATACTTGTTCTCCGGCAGCCGCGCCAGCAGATCCAACATCTGGGCCAACTGGCAGCGGGCCTTGCACTGTAAACGCAACGTCTTGTACGACCCGGACACCGCCTTGCGGGAGGCCTGATAGTCCAGACTCTTGGCCTTGATCCCCGCCCGGTTGAGCTGATCATTGAAGGCGTTGCGGAACAACACCGCCTGCTGGTCTTCCGTCTCGGGCATCGCAAACGTCGGCACCGCCGCCGCCACCGCCAATTGGCGCGCGCCGGGCCGCCCCGAGGTCCACTCCTCGACCTTGGCCAACTGCGCCCGCAACGCCCGCAACTGGGCCCGCGTCGTCTGCCACTCCCCCACCCAGCGCCCGCCGAAGTGGTACGCCAGGATCGCCACCACGGCGATCGCGCCCAGCGCGATGGCCCGCTGATCCCGCTCTGAAATACGAATCGCCATCGTCTACTTCCCCCGGGTATACCGCAAGTAGTGGAACGTCACCTTCGACTGCACCTGATTCGTGGAGGTGTTCAACGTCGAGCCCAGAATCTGAACGTCGGAGATGCCGCTCTGGGACGCCAGTTTCTCCTCAAACTGGAACACCTGCTCGCGAGACCGAGCCGACAACGAAATCTGGACGGGCCGGCCTTTCTGGAACACAAAACTGTCCACCAGCATCCCGTCCGGCGTGCTCTCCTTGATTTTTGTCAACACGTCCAGAATGTCCGGCCGCTCCTCGTACACCTGCTCCCGCGTCTGGTAGTACGCCACGAGCGCCCCCAGCTTGGAACTCTTCAGACGCTCCAACTCGGCCCGATCCAACGACTTGGCCACGAACACCCAGACACCCAGCATCACCACCGCCGCCACCAGCGCCAGGCCCATCTGAACCAGCGCCCGCGTCAGTCCGCCGCCGGCCGCCGCCGGGTGGGGCTCGATCAGGTTCAGCAGCCCCGGCTCATCGTCCAGCACCAGCAGTCCCGCGCCGATCGCCTCGGCTTACGGGAACAGCGCCCCCGCATCGTCCGAGCCGCCCGCCACGCCAAGTCCGTTGGCCCGTGGCACCGCGTGCCGCACCGACACCCCCGCCCGCTCCAGATACGACACCAATGGACCGTGCGACGACGGCGCCGCCGCCAGCAAGAACACCCGGCCCGTCGCCATCGCATCCGAATCCAGCCGCCCCAACGCATTGCGCACATCGTGCACGAACAACTCCGCGGATGTGCCCGATGCCTCCGGCCCCTCCAGATCGCCCGACCCCACGTCGATGGTCGCCGCCTGCGTCAGCCGGCCCCCCTCCGTCAGAATCAGCCGGGTGTCCGCCTCCCGAACGTGCAGCAGCGCCGCCTTGTCACGATCCCCGCCGAAGCATATCCGCCACGCATGCGCCAGGGCCTGGCAATCCGGCACCACCACCGACGGCCCCGATGCACCCGCCCGCGAGGCCAACTCACTGAGCACCTGCTTGCGCACCGCCGCCAACGTGCATATCTGGCGATCCGGCCCGGCCGGCTCCGCGTACCAGGCCATCGCCATCTCATCCAGACCCAGCGGCAACAGCGCCTCGGCCTGCATGCGAACCAGTCCGGCCAATTGCTCCGGACCGACCACGGGCAGTTCCAAGCGATAGAACGCCACCGCCGTTGAGTCCACCGCCACGACCACGCGAGGACCGCCCGACACCTCGCCCGAGCGATATCGCGAGCGCAACTCCGACAGAAACGACGACAGCGACACCCCCTCGTCTGCGGTCCGGTACTCCAGCAGCGTCACCCCGCCGCCCTCTCGACGCAGCACCGCCGCCCGATACGGCCCCCCGGCCGACGGCCCCGTGGACACCGCAACCACGACCTCCGAAGAGATGTTCTGCCCCTGCTCCATATTCAATAGATCGCTCCCTCGCGAAAATACAGGATCTGCGTCGGAGACTCGCCGCGGTCCACCACCGCCTCGACTTCGTACGATAATCCGCTACGATCCCCGGTCGCCACCACGTGAACAGTGTACACGTTCGACCGCGTGGTAACGTAATTCACGAACTCCTTGGCCAGGTCCAGCGTCACGGAGGGCACGTTCCGCAGGTCCGCCAGCGTCGTAATCCCCCCGGCCAGCCCCTCACGATAGGCCACGATGTCCTGCGCCACGGGCTCGTTGCCCCCCAACAACGCCGTCAAGACCCACGCCGGCGCCGTATTGACGTTCACCCGGCCTCGAATCCGCGACCGCCGCGTCGTCGTGATCTTGTCTGCAATGTCGTAAAATACCTGCTCGGTGATCGGCTCCGACTGCTCATCGCCCTGGGCGGCACTGGTCGCCTTGTCCAGCAGGTCCGCGATGCTGTCGTACCGCCGGTTCTGCGCGATCCATCGCGCCTGGGCCGCGCTGATCCCCAGCTCCTCCTGCAACTGCCGCTCGTTCGCCCGATTAATGTCGATCCGCGGGTTCCCGTCCGCGTCCACGTTCAGATCGTACGAGTAACACGTCAGGTAGCGGATCCATCCCTGGTTATAGTCAGAAATCGCCTCGGCTCCCCCGCCACGACCGTACAACAGCGCCTGGGTCACCCCACGCACCTGCAGCAGCTCCCGGATCGTGCGAAAGTCGCCGTTCCGCGCCGGGTATCCCCGCTCGAGGTTCACGTAGTAAGGCGTCTCAACCCCCAGCTCTCGCGCCTCATCGTCGCTGTCGCGCCAGTCCAGAATCGCATCGGCGATCTCCTCGGTCATGTCCGGCAGCCACAACAACTGCTCCCGCGTGATGGTGTTGATATTGAGCTTGCCGGCCTCGTCGGTCACGGACACGGAGAACCGGCATCCATCCAGCACGATGTTGTTGAAGTCCGCCACCGCCATGTACGCGCTCCAGGGATCGTACAGGCTGTCGCTATCCCTCAGGTCCGACTCCAACACGGCGATCGCCCGCTCGAGGCCGGCCCGGGCGGCCCACTTGCACCGAATGCGATCCGACGCCGACATGCTGATCCGCGTGTCCATATACGTCTCTTGGGTGGCCACCGTCACCATCACGGCCAACAGCACCAGCACCCACATCACCGCGATCAGCGCCACGGCCCGCCTGTTTTGACGCCCGTCGCTCATGATCCCCCCGTCCCGGTATTCATCGGACTGACGTCCTCGAATTCCGTCTCCGCCTCCTCATCCAGCGTCGCCTTGAGCCCCTCGGCCACCCGGGGAAACGTCACCGCAAAGCTGCGGATGATCGGGTGCTGTCCCTCCGGATCGTTGGGCCGCTGACCCACCAGCGTGACCTGCACCAGCTCCGGCAGCACACCCTGCTCCTCCGGCCACTGATCCAGCCACGCGTACCCGTCATAATACTGCACCTGAAACTGGACGACGTTCTCGGCGATCGTGGTCAACATCCCCCCCGTCGCCGCCATGTAATTCTCGTCATCGCGCGACAGCGTTACGATCGGACACACCCGGCGCGTCAGCACCCGACCCGATTCCGAGACGCCGTCCGCCAGTGCGTACTCCACCTCGTACACGTCCCCCTCCGGATAGCCGCGCCGCGCGGGAACGCCCGAGGTCGCCCACAGGATCACCTGGCTGCCCCCCGTCGTGGACGTCTCATCCACTCCCCCCACCAGTCGGGTCCGCTCGATCGTCGTATCCCGATAGAAATTCAAAAAGTCCCTCCGCAACAACTGCTCGGCGTACCGAATCTCATCCGTCGCCGCCGTCACCTCGGTAATCGACTGTCGCGCCGCCGCCACCGTGCGCAACGTCGCCACCGCCACCACGGTGATGAAC
>DSDH01000711.1 GCA_011055475.1 Phycisphaerales bacterium
AGGCACTCCACGCGAAACCGCTCGATAAAGCCCATCCCACCCATGTCCGCGGCCAGGTTGTACACCTCGACGGCATCCTCGCAGGCCCGACGACAGTTGTCCTCCTCGCGCAGGTCCAGGCACAGGCACTCCACGCCCGGCACCCGTTGATACCATTCCGGCAGCGGTTTCTTATCCACGGCGCGGATCCGCGTGAACCCCTGCTCGTGGAAGTATCGACACAGGGCCCCGGCGATGAACCCGCCGGCGCCGGCGATCACAATCAGGTCATCCTTCTTCAGTTCAGTCTCGGCCGTCTTCATGCTGTTCTCCCGCGGTGGTTCGCCCCCCTGACGCACCTGTCTCATTCCATTCAGCCCGTCAATTCCCTATCCCAAACATCGTATCCGCCCAAACCAAGCCCATGTACGGGGTTCTCATCGGGACGGGCCGAACACGTAAACGACACCGTCTTCAGCCCCAAATACCACGCGATTGGCCGCCACGGCGGGCGAGGTCATAACCGCCGCACCGATCTCGTACGACCACACCTCCTTGCCGTCCTCCAGGCTCAGCAGGTAGATGCGTCCATCGCCGCTGCCGAAGATCACCTTGTCGCCGCAGACGACCGGCGAGCCGTCCACGTCGCCCTGTGTGGCGAACGTCCAGACCACCGAGCCGTCGGCGCGATTCAGACAGTGCAGACGCTGGTCCTGGGCCCCGATCATCACGTAACGATCCGTCACCGCCGCCGAGGACAACAATGGGGCCTCGATATCGGCGTATTCCCAGACGACTTGTCCATCGGAGAGGTCAACGCACAGGAGCAGGCCGTCGTAGTTGCCGAGGTAGACGCGTCCATCGGCCAGGGCGGCCGACGCCGCGATGTACGCCCGGGCGTCGACCGTGCCGAGGGGTTTGCCGTCGGCGGTATCCACGATGTGAATCTGCGCATCGCAGCCGCCCACGACCGCCCGGCCATCGCCGACGGCCGCGGTGCCGTTGATATAGTTGTCCGTCTCGTAGACCCAAAGCTCCTCGCCGTCGGAAGCGTTCATGCAGTACAGCCTCGTGTCATAGCTGCCGACCACGATGCCGATTGTCCCATCCGGTTGCGGGGCCAAGTTGGGGGCGCCGATGATCTTATCCCCCGTTTCGAACCGCCATCGCACATGGCCCGTTTCGGCGTCGAGGGCATACACGAACGTATCGTCCGACCCTACGTACACCATGTTCTCGTGGACCAGCGGCGGCGCTTCAACGGCGCCCTTCGTCTCGAAGGACCATAACCGCTTGCCGGTCCGCAGATCCAGGGCATAGATCCGTCCATCCAGCGAGCCGACGAAGACGCGACCCTGATCGACGACGGCCGAGGACTTGATCTTCCCTTGCGTCTTGTACTGCCAGACGAGACGCAGTGCATCCGGCAATGTCCCCGTCGCCTGACCCCGCAAGGCGGGATCACCGCGCCAGATCGGCCAGGAAGCCTCGCCGAAGGAGGGGCTCGACGGGTCTGCACCGGGTGGCGCGGGCGCCACGTCCGGTGCCGGCGAGCGACGCCATAACAACACACCCACGACAATCGCGGCCAAAATCATGGCTTCCGCGACCGCCACCAGACCGATGATCCATTTGCCTCGGGTCGTCATATCCTGCTCCCAACGGGTCCGGGGAGCATCATACATGAATCGGTCCGATCCGCAAACGATCAAACGCAAGAGGCTCGCGCGCCATGGGCGCAAGAAAGCCCCGCTCGACCGGGCCATGCCGAGCGGAGCGATCCAAGGGGTAAGCACTGCGTTGAATCGAAAACCGTCGCTCAACGGTTGAATTCGTCGAAGTTCTCTTCGTCGGTCAACGGAATCTGCCGCGCCGGGGCGCGGGCCGGCTCCTGCGAGCCCGGGTCCTGCATATCCCCATCCACCTCTGGCCGGCTAACACCGCCGTTTGGCCCGCGAAAGGCTGGGCGCACCGAATCGGGTGCGTATACTGTCCCGGGAGCGCGAAACGGTCTGGGAAAGGGGATATCATGCTGATCGTCCACGTATCGGTTGACGTGTTGCCGGACAAGGTGGAGGCCTTCAGGGCGGCGACGCTGGAAAACGCCCGCCACAGCCTTCGGGAGCCGGGGATCGCCCGGTTCGACGTGATCCAGCAGCAGGACGACCCAACGAAGTTCCTGCTGGTGGAGGTGTATCGCACGGCCGAGGATCCGGCGCGGCACAAGGAGACGGCGCATTACCAGACGTGGCGCGACACGGTGGCGGACATGATGGCCCGGCCGCGGAGCAGTGTAAAGTACCACAACGTCTTCCCGGACGAAGACGGCTGGGACTCGGCCAAGCCATGAGTGGGGCGGCTTTCGAATTTGCGACGGCCGGACGGATCGTGTTTGGATGCGGAGCAGCGCAGCAGTTGCCCGCGCTGGCTGGACCTCTGGGCCGATCCGCCCTGGTGCTGACCGGATCGAGGCCTGACCGATATGAGGCGATCCTGCGGCCGATGGAGGAGACTGGCTGCATCCGGGCTCGGCGAAGCGTGGGCGGCGAGCCGACGACATCTGGGGTGCAGGCCCTGGCCGCTGAGGCACGGGATGCCGGCGTGGATCACGTGATCGCGATCGGCGGTGGCAGCGTGATCGACGCGGGTAAGGCCGTGGCGGCGATGCTGACCAATCCGGGGGATCTGCTGGACTACCTGGAGGTGGTGGGCCGGGGCCGGGCGCTGGCGCACCGGCCGGTGCCGCTGGTGGCGGTCAGCACGACGGCCGGGGCGGGCGCGGAGGTGACCCGCAACGCCGTGCTCAAGGTGCCGGACAGGCAGGTGAAGGTCTCGATGCGACACGCGTGGCTATTGCCGACGGTGGCCCTCGTAGACCCGGAACTGACCGCCTCGATGCCGCCGGAGGTGACCGCGGCGACCGGGCTCGATGCCCTGACCCAACTGCTGGAGGCCTTCGTGGGCCGCAAGGCCAACCCGCTGACCGACGGTTTCTGTCGCGAGGGGCTTTCGCGGGCCGCACGCTCGCTCGAACGGGCCTGGGCCGATGGCGGGGACCTCACGGCGCGGACGGATATGTCCCTGGCGGCGCTGCTGGGCGGCATGGCGCTGGCCAACGCGGGGCTCGGCGCCGTCCATGGGTTTGCCGGACCGCTGGGCGGGATAATCGAGGCGCCGCACGGGGTGATCTGCGCCCGGTTGCTGCCCCACGTCGTGGCCGCCAACGTCGCGGCGTTGCGCCAGCGAGGCCCGGCCGTGGGACTGGAGCGTTTCAATGAGCTGGCCCGGCTGCTGACCGGCTGCGAAGAGGCCCGGGCTCAGGATGCCGTCGCATGGATTCGTTCCTTGTGTGACCGGTTGCAGGTCCCGGCGTTGCGATCCTTCGGCTTGTGCTCCGAACTCATTCCCGAAGCGGTCGCCAAGGCGCAGAAGGCCAGCAGCATGAAGGGCAATCCCGTCGAGCTGACGGACTCCGAGTTGACGGCGATTGTCCAAGCCACCCTGTAGCCCAAGACCTTCTTCAACGCATCGACGGCGAACTGCGGCTCAGTCTTCGTCGGTGGTCACGGGTGGCATCGATTCTCCGGGCGACATGGCCGCGGCGGTCTTGGACCGGCGCTCATAGACCGAGGCCTTCTCGCGATCGAACTCCGGCCCTCGCCCCTTGACGATCTCCTTTTGATCGATAACGAATTCCACGTGCTGGATCAGTGCCCAGGCGCTGTTGTCCCACCGCATCTGATGGCCTCGCTGGTGGGCCTGGCGTTCCATCTTGAGACGCTTATCCGGATTGAAGACCAGGTAATCAAGGGCCTGGGCGATCTGCTCAACACCGGGTGGGCCGGGATCGACGAGGATGCCCCGGGCGTAGCGGCCGATCACCAGCCCCGGAGGGCAGGGCTTGTTGGAGTGGAGCAGCTCGACGGCGTAGTGGAATTTGGTCGTAATGGCCGCCCGGCCCGACCCGACCGTGTCGGCCAGAATACCGCTGGACATCTGCTCCATGTTCAGATAGGGCAGCACCATCACATTCGTTGCGGCATAGAGTTTCAGGAGAAGATGCTCTTCAAGAAACGTGTCGAGGAACACCACGTCGTGCGCGTGGCAGTCGGCCTGCGTCAGATCCTGCGTGCGACACCACCGCAAGCCCGTGTCCTGCAAGGATTGGTCCAGTTGCGCGGTGAACTCCCGATAGGGCGCCCCGCCCTCGGCCTTGACAAAGTCCGGGTGCGCCTGGCCGGCGATCAGGTAGACGATGCGCTGCCGCTGAGCCGGCGTGAGGGACTCGGTCACGAATCGTCCATACGCCTGAATCCCGTAGGCAATCCCCTTGCCCGGTGACAGCAGACCGAGCGTAGTCGCCAGAAACATATCCCGCAGTCCAAAAGCGGTCTTGATCCCCAAGCGGTCGAACTGAGACGGATGCCACATGCGAATGCCGTGATCGATATGTTTGAGCTTGCCGTGGTCGATGTGGTACACCGGGCCTTCCAACAGGTCGATCGCACACTCGGTGGTCACGATCAGGCCGTCGCTGTTCTGCGCCAGATCGATCAGGACCTGCCGCTGGTGCTCATCCGGCTCGTTGAGGACGGTGTGCAGGTAGACCAGGGTGGTCAGGCCCTGCTGCCGAAACGCCCGGGCCATCTCGACGAAATTACGACCGCGAGCGTCGTTGCCGTGCTCATCCGGGTCCAGCCCGTACTCGTGCTGCAAGAGAACGACCGTCGGGTTGCTTGACTCCTTGGCCCGGGCGATGATGTCGCGGGTGGCGTAGCGCCACGAGACGGGGTTGTACTGGTCGATAATCAGGTCGACGGGAATATGGTAGGGACCGTTGCCGTGGTCGATGGCGGCAACACGAATGTGGCCTATCTCCCCGGTGAAGTGCTCCAGCGCGTTGGCCAGATCGCGGCTGAACGTGCCCAAGCCGCACCGTCGCGGGGGGTAGGTGCTGACGATTCGCACGTTAAACGGCATTCCGGATGTCCTCAAAAAAGGGCGTTCTCTCCTGTTCGACGCAGGCGGCCGCATACAGGTACATCGCCGCCGACCAGGTTTGCCAGTCCTGGCCCATCGGCTCGCCGGTCTGAGCCTTGATCCACTCGTTGAAGCCGAAGGCCAGCCCGCGGCGGCGCGCCGGCGTGATGAGTTCGGTCAGCGCCGCCAGGCGACGTCGGGCCAGGCGCATCTTGCCCGCCGCGACGCAGGCGGCCACGTAGAAGCCACAGACAAACGGCCAGATGCCGCCGTTGTGATACTCGCCCGGTGGGTTGTAGATCCGGTAGCGATCGCGCCAATCGGGATCGTCCGGGCGGATGTACGGGAACAGGTTCGGCGGCAGGGATACGGCCAGTTCCTCGTTGCGCCGCAGGCTGCGGCACTCGGCCTCGACCCAGGTGACCATCGCCCGCGAGCGATGCGGTGAGGCGATGCCCGACAAAACGGCCAGGCTGTTGCCCAGCAGGTCAAATCGTTCGCTGCGGTAGATCTTGTAGGACCACATCGCGTAGTAGGGCTTGCGTCGCAGAGCCAGGCCTTCGTGGACGTGCCGGTTCTGCCGTCCGCCCTGGATGGTGAAATGCCCCATCTGGTCAGCCATCGCCTCGGCCCACTCGGACCGCCCCAGTAGTCGCAGGGCGCTGTACAGAACGGCGTTGACGTACAGCCCATAGCCCAGGACCCATTGCTCGTCGCGCCAGTCGCTGGTGGGCAGTTGCGCCACCAGGGGCCGGTCGGCCGGGCTCTGGTATTCCATCCAGCCAAGGGCGCGGTCGACCGCTTCGGCCAGGAACGAGGATTCGCCGGTGGCGCGACGGAAACAGCCCGCGGCCAGCAGGAATAGCGGCGTGCAATCGCTGGCCCCCCGGTCCTCCGGATCGTGCACGAGCGAAGGGATATGCCCGCGTGTGGACTGATGACGGGCCAAGATCTCCAGGGTCCGGCGAAGGGCCGCGACCAGTTTCAAGTCACCGCTGACCAGGATGCCCAGGGCCGCAATCATCAGGTCCCGCGTGTAGGGCTCGGGGTAGCCCCACCCGGCCGTGCGCGGCAGACCCCGACACGGGCCCCGCCGGTTGTGCCGCAAGACCTCCAGGGCCGCTTCCTTCGCCGGGCCGACGATCTGCTCGAGCGCGCGGTCCATCTAGGAGACCCCTAGTCTTTTCGAGATCAGCTCGACAAATCGACGGGCCACCACCCGATAGTCAAACAGCTCCACGGCCCGCTTGCGCCCGGCCTGGCCCATGCGCTCGCGCAAGGCCGGGTCCTCCATCAGGTCCATCAGGTAGTTGGCGATGTCGTGCACGCTGGCGCGGTAGTCCACGATGCGCGACCGCTTGAAGGTCACCCGCTGCCCTGCCGGAAACCCGGATTCATCACCCAGCATCGCCTCTCGCAGCCGAATCTCCTGGGCCACGCCCGCCAAAAACGCCGTGTGACCGTGCACCATCGTGTCCAGCGGTCCCATCGCCTTGATGGACACCACCGGCTTGCCGCAGGCGTTGGCCTCGACCTGGATCATGCCGAATCCCTCCAGACGCGAGGGCGCGGCGTAGATGTCGCACGCGGCCAGCAGGTAGGGCATGAAATTGCGCGAGATCACGCCGGAGGTATACACCACCTTTTTGTCGATGCCCAGTTGAAGGGCCAGTTGCATGTCGATCAGGTTCTGGGTCTCGGTGCGCGGCTGGGGCCAGACCTTGCAGACGTACTTGTACGGCGGCGCCTTGTGGTCGTTGATCGCCAGGGCCTGCATCACTTCCTGCGCCCCCTTGCTGCTGGCGTCGCCGCCCACCGTCAGGACCATCAGCTCATCGGGCGCGACCCCCACCGCGTCACGCACGTGCAACACCTTCGGGT
This sequence comes from Phycisphaerales bacterium, assembly GCA_011055475.1. Classification (GTDB taxonomy): domain Bacteria; phylum Planctomycetota; class Phycisphaerae; order Sedimentisphaerales; family Anaerohalosphaeraceae; genus DSDH01. The sequence continues at coordinate 6,841 of DSDH01000711.1, forward strand.
CCTTCGGATCGCGCGGGCAGAAACTGTCCGTATCGCATCCGACGGGCAACACCTCGATGTTCTCGCCGGACAGCCCGTCCCGCACGTACACGTCTTTGACCCAGCGGCTGGTCACCAGGATCAGCGGCAGGGCGTCCAGGACCTCGCGGTAGTTGGCCATGTAGCCGTCGGCCACGAGCCACGGCACGGCCGTCAGGCCGAACGTCTGCGGGTGCAGCACCAGTTGCGGGGTATGGCCCCAATAGCCGACGCCGACCACCACGTCCGGCTTGAACCAGCGATAGTACCACTCCTTCTCCTGCGCCGATTCGAAGTTTGCGGCGAAGGTCTCCACCCCCATCTCGCTCAGACCTCGATGCAGTAACGCCCCCTGCGTGGCCAATCCGCCCGGCGACGCGGGATAATCGTAAAGAACCAGTACCTTCACAATAGCCTCCTATTCCCTTGTCTGTTCAACGCCCTCTCCAATGCCGGGCCCGTACCAGAACGCCTCCGTTCGGGGCGTCGTGCGGGCCTCCCACGAATCTTCGGCGAACCCATACGTTTCCGTGATGAGGCGATGCTTTCGCTGTGCCAGCGCATCCGGCAGTGTCCAGACGGCATCGGCTTGCTCAATAGCCTGTGGCAGGTGGGCCCCGCCGCCGTCCTCATAGGCGAACCGCCACAGGTTGTCGGCGGGCAGACGGCCTTCGCGATACAGGGAGGCGACCGCGGCGGCGGTTTCCTCGTGACGGCGGTGCCGCGTGTATTCCCCGGCCAGGTCATGGGTGATCACCAGATCAAACCGGTCCGAGCCGACCAGCCCCAAGACCGCCTGCCGCACCGCCGCCGGCGACAGGGGCGCCTGGTCGGGCCCATCGTCGAGGTCCCCCATGCACCCCAGGGCTCCATAGATCTCCATCGCCCTGAAGAATCGCGGCCGGCGATCGGCATCGCTGCCCCGACACAGGCTGATGACCACCCACTCGGTCCGCGGGTGCGCCAGCATCAATCCGCCGGCCCACAGGGTTTCATCGTCCGGATGCGCCACGATGACGCCCGCGCGGCGAAACGGCCACGCCGACAAGCCCCCTTCATGTTCAGTTCTCTCCACGCTCGTTCCCTCGGCCCATCGGTCATCCTCCCGCACCACAGCCCGATACACCGAGAGTCACTGTACCTTGCCTACCCGTCGTGACACAATATGGGACCTGCCGATCCGCCGCTTTTTTGCACATCCGCAAGCCGATTCTGGCGTGTACGCACAAGCCAATTCCGACTTCAAAAAACAGCGAACAGAAGCGCCCGCCGCTCACCCCGCCCCCCAATATTTCGTATGGTTTCAATGACCGTGTGGACCAGTCGGGGCCGTCCGATAATGTGATTTCGACCGAGACGGCGGGTTATGCTCAAGAACCGGCACGGACCACGGGATAAGGGCGGAAGATGAATATTCGTCTCGAAGACAAGAAAGTGATCCAGTACCTGGCCCTGGTCGGCGCCGTCTCCGGCGTGTTAGTGGCCTTGCTGAGTGTGCTGACCGAGCGGTCGAACGCCCTGGACGCATTACGCCAGGAACAGCGGTACATCGAAGAGCACGAGCCGCTACTGTCGCTCGAAGAGGCCGAACTGGCCACGAAGCAGCGTCAGATGCCGCCGGAGGTGCTGGAGGCCACGAAGCTTGAATTCCTCGAGCGCAAGGCCCATTTGCGCGACCTGCAGCGGGGTTTCTGGGTGCGGATATCTGCTGCGACCCTGGTGGGGGTGTGCATCGGGGCCGGCGTGGTCGGAGCGATATTGGGCTATGGCGTATTCTGGAGTCTGTGCTGGATTCTGACGCTCCTGGCGTTCATGCTCATTCGTGGGTTGTACGCCTTGGGCCGCAGAATCGTGCCGCTGCGCATCGACGGTCCCCACGCTCAGAACGCGCCCGGCCGGCACGTGCGCAACGAACACCGGATTGTGCCCGGGCTGATCCGCTGGGGCCTGCTGCTGACGGCCGCGGCTTTGCTCATCGTGCTGCTGCTGGTGCAGGACCTTCTGCCTCTGCCCGCCTGGCTGCACATCGGCTGAGCCGCCAACCGACCCGTCGAGGGCGCGTTCCTACCCGGGCCGCTTGAACAGCACCACCACGTCGCGCGTCTGGCCGTAGGACGCGTTGGTGTCAAACGCGCAGACCAACTCCCATCCTTCGCGGCCCAGATTGTTGATGTGGGCCTCGAACCCCTCGGCGTCCACCTTGCCGCCGAAGAAGCCGCTGGTGGCCAGTTTCAGAACCTTGTATTCCCAATTCATCGGAATCTCCCTTCGTATCCTCGCTCAGGATTTGCATTGATTCGAGAACGCCGCTATTCTAAAGTACGCTCCGGGTAAGCGAAACCGTAATCGGAGGGCATAGCCATGAGGGCGAAGCGTTACTTGCCATGGGGATTGGGGCTGGTGGTTTTGGGCATCATGTTGTGTGGGGGTTGCAGGCGGTCCGCTCCGAGCGATGCCCCCGAATCGTCGCAGGACCCGCGGTTCATTCGATTGCCGGACTGGTGCAACACGCCCGATGGCATGGCGCTGCTGGGCGACGGCAGCTTCGTCTTGTCCGTGCCGAACTATAACGATCCGTCGGTGCCCGCCGAGATCGCCCGTGTGACCGCGGGCAACCGGGTGGAGCGGTTTTTCACGCCGCCGCCCCATCCGGAGACCGGTCGGGCCGGGCCGATGGGCATCTGCCTGGCGCCATCCGGCGATCTGTACTACGCGGACAACCAGTTCGCCGAGAACAGCCACGAAAAATCCCGCGTGATGCGGATCGAGATGCGCGACGGCAAGCCCGTGCAGGCCCACGTCGTCGTCTCGGGTCTGAACGTGGCCAACGCGGTCGTCGTTCGGGATGGATACCTGTACGTGAGCGATTCGATTCTGGTGCCCGGTTCGAAACCCCTGCTCAGCGGCGTGTTTCGCTTTCCGCTCGACCGGGAGGGCCGGGTCCTGCAAAGCCCCGTCAAGGACGACCCGCACCTGGTCGCCACGATCGAGAGCCACAACGAATTGATCGGCTACGGGGCGGATGGGCTCTGTTTCGATCCGGCGGGGCGCCTGTACGTGGGGAACTTCGCCGATGGCACGATCCACAGGCTCATGTTCGACGCGGATGGGCAGGTCGGCGAGAACATCGTCTGGCTGGATGATCCCCAGGTGCAGTGCGCCGATGGATTGTTCTATCATCCGGGCACCGAGGCCATCTACGTGGCCGACATGGTTCAGAACGCCGTCCACGCCGTGAGCCTGGACGGGACGATCCGCACCCTGGCCAAGAACGGTGACACGGACGGGGCCGACGGCACGCTCGACCAGCCCTGCGAGGCCATCGTGCGGGGCGATGAGGTGATCGTTTCGAACATGGACTGGCCCTTCCCCGGCGTGGTCAATACGACGTGGGATAAGCCCTATACGCTGTCGCGCATTCCGCTGCTGCCCTGAGTGGGCGAAGGCTGGAACGCACGGATAGACCCTGCTCAGCGTCCGGGGCCGTGGATGTGTCTTCGCACGGTGCGGCGGTCCAGACCGGTGTGCCGGGCGACCTCCTGGTACGTCCCGAAGCGGTCGTAGAGCAGCCGGCAGTAGCCGCCCAGCAGGTCCTCTGCACTCAAGGCGCCCGCGGCCAGTTCGTCGGTCAGGCGGGTCAACGGGTTACGCGGTCCCGGCCGGTCACCTTCGTAGTCGCGCCGAAGGATCACGCGGCGAACGCATTGGGCCAGCTCACGGACGTTTCCGGGCCAGGGGTAGTCCGGGCCCAGCCGACG
>DSDH01000320.1 GCA_011055475.1 Phycisphaerales bacterium
GAGTTCAACGATCTGGTCTACCGAGGCCAGTGGCGCGAGGCGTGCGAGAACCTGCACGCCACGAACAACTTTCCGGAGATCACCGGGCGGGTCTGCCCCGCGCCGTGCGAAGCGTCCTGCACGTTGGCGATCAATGATGAGCCGGTGCTCATCCGGCACATCGAGCATCAGATCGTCGAACGGGGCTGGGCGGAGGGTTGGATTGTGCCGCTGCCCGCGGAGCGGAAAGCGGGCAAGAGCGGCGCGGTCGTGGGCGCCGGACCGGCGGGTCTGGCCGCCGCCCAGCAATTGGCCCGCGCGGGGCACGATGTGACGGTGTTCGAGAAGGACGAAAAGCCTGGCGGCCTGCTGCGCTACGGCATTCCCGATTTCAAACTCGCCAAGCCCGTGATCGACCGGCGACTGCGACAGATGGAAGCCGAGGGCGTGCGGTTCGAAAGCGGCGTGGAGGTCGGCGCCGATCTGTCCGGACGCTATCTGCGGCGGCGGTTTGACGCGGTGGTCCTGGCGATGGGGGCCGGCCAGCCGCGGGACCTGACCGTGCCCGGCCGCGGCTACGACAACGTGCACTTCGCCATGGAGTACCTGACCTGCCAGAACCGGCTGCTCGCCGGCGAGCCCATGGAAGCGCGGGGACCGATCAGCGCCCGCGACCGGCACGTGGTGGTCATCGGTGGCGGCGACACGGGCAGCGACTGTGTGGGGACGGCCCGGCGGCAGGGGGCCAAGAGCATCACCCAACTGGAAATCCTGCCCAAACCACCTGAAAGCCGCCCGCCCGACACGCCCTGGCCCTTCTGGCCACGGATCATGCGGGCCAGCACGAGCCACGAGGAAGGCTGCGAGCGGCTCTGGAGCGTGATGACGCAGCGTATCGGGGGCGTGGAGAACCGGGCGACCACGCTGCATTGCTGCCAGGTGGAGTGGACCCGGCAGCGAGGGCAGTGGAAGCTGAATCCCGTGCCCGACAGTGAGTTTGAGATCCCGGCCGACCTGGTGCTGCTGGCGATGGGGTTCGTGCACGTCGTGCACCGGGGGCTCATCGAGGAGTTCGGATTGAAGCTGGACGAACGGGGCAACATCATGGTAAAGGACTACCAGACGTCCGAGCCGTGGGTCTTCGCCGCCGGCGATTCGGTGCTGGGAGCCTCGCTGGTGGTGCGGGCCATCGACGGCGGACGCAACGCGGCCGAGGCCGTGGATCGCTGGCTCATGGAGCGCTGAGGATGGCATTGCGGGTGGCGTTGGCCCAGGTGAACCCCGCCGTCGGGGACTTGCAGGGAAACGTGGAATTGGCGGCCACGTTCGTGCGCCGGGCCAGAAAGGCCGGGGCGAACGTGATCGTGCTGCCGGAGATGTGCCTGGCCGGGTATCCACCGGAGGACCTGCTGCTCAAACGCCATTTCCTGGAGGACTGCCGCGAGGCGCTCGAACAGCTCGCTGTGGAGACGGCCGACCTCGGCGGTACGGTGCTGGTTGGATTCCCCGAAATCGAGAACGGTCGATGCCACAATTCCCTGGCGGTACTGGAGGATGGCCGCATCGAGGTGGTCTATCGCAAGGGATGCCTGCCGAACTACGGCGTGTTTGATGAGAGTCGATACTTCGTGGCCGGCACGGAACCCTGCGTAATCGAGCGGCAGGGGGTCCGCATCGCCCTGACGATCTGTGAGGATATCTGGAGCCTGTCGTGGCTGGATGGGTTTCTGGCTCCGGCGCGGCCGTTTGACCTGCTCATCAACGCCAGCGCCTCGCCGTTCCATGCCGGCAAGAGCCGCGTGAGGGACAACCTGATCGGCAACTGCGCCCGGCATTTCGGATGTACGGTGGCATACTGCAACCTGGTGGGGGGGCAGGATGAACTGGTTTTCGACGGGCGGAGCATGGTCGTGGATGCCTCCGGGCAGGTGCGTGCTCGGGGCCGGGCCTTCTGCGAGGACCTGCTGATCGCCGATATCGACACGGACCAGCGGCCATTGCGCATCACGGCGACGGGGGAGCACGCATCGCCGATGGACGACCTTGACGGCGTCGCGGAGGTGTACCGGGCACTCGTGCTGGGGACGCACGATTACGTCGGCAAGAACGGCTTTTCCCGCGTCCTGATCGGCCTGAGCGGCGGCATCGACTCGTCGCTGACCGCGGCGATCGCCGTCGATGCGCTGGGGGCCGAAAACGTCGTCGGCGTCACGATGCCGTCGCGTTTCAACACCAGGGAGACAATCTCGGACGCGGAACGCACCGCGCGCAATCTGGGCATCGAGTTTCATACTATTCCCATCGGAGCCGTTCTCGACGTTTTCCATGAGACCCTCAAGGCCATGCCGGGCTGGGATGATGGGGGCATCGCCTACGAGAATCTTCAGGCGCGGATTCGTGGGACGATCCTCATGTCGCTGAGTAACCAGTTGGGCCTGCTGGTGCTCACGACGGGCAACAAGAGCGAAACCGCCGTGGGCTACTCGACGCTTTATGGCGACACGGCGGGGGGGTTCGCCGTCATCAAGGACGTGCCCAAGACGCTCGTTTCCGCCCTGAGCCGCTACGTCAACGACCAGGCGGGCGCAGAACGCATCCCGGAATCGGTGATCACGCGGATTCCCAGTGCCGAATTGCGGCCGAACCAGAAGGACTCCGACTCGCTGCCGGAGTACGAGGTTCTGGATCGCGTCCTCCGGGGCTACGTCGAGATGGACCAGGGCCGTCGCGATCTGCTGGCGCAGGGTCTGGACGAGCAGATCGTCCTGCGGGTGATCGGCCTGGTCGATCGCAACGAGTACAAGCGGCGACAGTGCCCGCCGGGCATCAAGATCACGCCCAAGGCCTTTGGCAAGGACCGCCGGATGCCCATCACCAACCGCTATCGGGGCTGATGGGTCCCACACGCTTCGTGACGGTTTGACAGTCGCGTGCGAACGGCTACAATAGCGGCATGTACGGACGCGGCGCCCGGGCACCGCGCGTCGGACCCAGAAACCCAAACCCAAACGTGGATAAAGGCCCAAGCCGACGATGGAGTTGACGGACAATCTGAATATCAAGCGGTTCGCGCCGCTGATCACGCCGGCGCAGCTCAAGCAGGAGCTGCCGCAGACCGATGCGCAAAGTCGCCTCGTCGCCGGTTCCCGCAAGCGGGTCGCGCAGATCCTCTGCGACCGGTGTCTCGGCCGGATCGTGATTACCGGCCCGTGCTCGTTGCACGATGACAAGGCCAGCCTGGACTATGCCGAGCGGCTCCGCTCGCTCCAGGACCGCATCGGCGATACCTTGTTGCTGATCATGCGGGCGTATTTCGAAAAGCCGCGGACGACGCTCGGCTGGAAGGGCATGTTGTATGATCCACGGCTGGACGGCTCCTACGACATCGAGCAGGGCTTTCGACGGGCCCGCGGGCTGATGCTGAGGATCAGCGACATCGGGCTGCCCGTCGCCACCGAGTTCCTCGACCCCATCGTCCCGCAGTATCTGGCCGATATGGTCACGTGGGCCGCGATCGGGGCCCGAACGACCGAATCCCAAGTGCACCGGCAGATGGCCAGCGGTCTGAGCATGCCCATCGGCTTCAAAAACTCCACCGACGGCAGCCTCGGCCCGGCGGTGGACGCGATCAAGGCGGCCCGCAGCGGGCACGCCTTTATGGGTATTAACCGCGAAGGCCGCGTTGTTATCGCCGAGACGGCCGGAAACCGCTATGGGCACCTGGTCATGCGGGGCGGCATCGGCGGGCCTAATTATGCATCGGAGTACGTCGCATTTGCCCGCATACTGCTGCAGAAAGCGGCTGTCCCGACCGGCGTGTTGATTGATTGCAGTCACGCCAATTCGGACAAAGACCACCGGCTTCAGCATGTCGCCTTTGAGGATGTTTGCGCGCAGATCCGCGCCGGTGAAGACCTCATCGCCGGCATCATGCTTGAGAGCTTCCTCGAAGAAGGCCGCCAAGCGATGCGTCCGGCGGACTCGCTGCGCTACGGCGTAAGCCTCACGGACAACTGTATCGGGTGGCCGGAAACGGAGCGGCTTATTGGCGAACTGGCTGACGTCGTGGCCGCCCAGGGACGAAAGTAACGCATCTCGCGGCGGTATAGGCCAAGCGTGTAACGATCCCCGGATGACCGCAAACCGGGCCAGGTGACCGCCCTGTCAACGTCCCATAAGATATGTTATGTTACATTCGGCTTTCACCGGAACCACGACCCGGCCGCCTGGAACATCGCTAAGTCTTTTCCAAACATGAGGATACGGATCGCGGCCCGAATTCCAGTCAGAATTCTGCCCTCTTCTGCGCATCGGTGCTGCGGGATGCTTGACTCGGCCCATCAAGACCTGCCTGCCCGTCTTGAGGCGTTCAGATTCTCGCGTGGAGGCCGGCCTCTGTGCGCTAGCGAGACCGTCGGCGATCGGCCTTGACCCGACGCGGGCGCGACCTTCGCAGCGCCCGAGCAACGCCATAGGTGTCGTGGTCTTCCTGGACGAACAGGTCGCGGATGACGCAATCCGGCGGTCGGTATCCCCACCTCTGGAAGAACAGCAGTTGTTGCTGAGGATCGATGTAGCTCTTGCGACAGATGGCCGGCGTGTTGCCCAGGAGCCGTGCGGCAACCTGGATCGCGCCGACGCGTCCTTGCCTGGTGGCTGTTCGGTTGCGGCCTTGGTAGCCGGCCAGGACCTCTTCGTAAGTCGGCTTGGGATGTCGACGGGCGAACTTCTCGGCCAGACGCATAAAGACCCGCGTCGCCTGGTAATTGCGCACGTTGTGCACCGTGCAGGGTGATCCGGCGCCGCCGTAAGGCAGGTTGGCGTCCGGTTGAGGCTCCGGGGCGGCCGTGAAGTATTCGTTGACCATCTGGGGCGTGTAGGGCTTGCGGTCGGTCCGCGTGAAGAGAAACCGACGCTTCTCGTGGATCAGCTCGGCGAGGCGGTCGGCGATTGCGGCTCCGATGGGATCGCCGGACCGCCCGTTTGAGGTCCGATAACGCGGCAGGGCGTGTCGCTGCGGTTGGCCATGCTTGCCCCGGTATTCCAGAATGATCCAATCGTCGAGGACGCGGACGTGCTTTCGGGTCTGCAGGGTCGTGATGCCATAGGTCTTGTTATCCACCCGCCGCGTGGAGGCCTGGTTGCCGATGCGGGCACAATGGCGGTCGATGAGCAGGCACATCAGGGCCCGAACCCACGTGTCGCGGTGGTCACAGTCGAGATGCGTCGCCAGGCGCTCGCGAATGGCGTCGATCTGCTCGGCGAGTCGGTGCACGGACTCATACTTCAGTTTGCGGGCGCGGCGTTTGTAAGCCAGCGTGTAATGCTTGGTCTTGCTCTCGCCGACGACCGCCTTGCTCTCGCAGTAGAAGGTGCCGTCCTCCGGAGGATGGATTTTGTAGTCCTTGTCGGGTTCCGGCCGGCCATAGTTCGGGTTCATGGCGACGTCGTGCAGCGGCGGGCTGTCGAGTTCGAGGCCGTCATACGTGTAGAACGTCAGCGGGTAGCCCGTGGGCTGAACGCCGACGCGGCCGCGAAACGTCGAAGGCAGGAGGTCTTCGAGGCCTTCTTCCTTGAGGTGTTCGTAAAGGACGGCGCTTTTGACGATGGGGAACCATCGTTCGTTGTCAAAGATCTCGGTGATGCGGAGCCGAGCCGCTTCACGCCGGGCGCGGAGCAGTTGCTGGTACCGGGCGTAGGTCTTCGGCTTGGCCCTGTGGGCCTGCTTGCACAGGTCGGGGGTCGGATCGGCCCCGCCGAAGAGCTGCTGGTGCAGGTCGGCCATCTCGGTGTTGGCGTCGATGACGGCCTGTCGCGGAGTCCAGCCCCCCGCCGGATGGATCGAACGAGCCAGACAAACCACGTCGGTGTCGATGAGTCGCGCCATACACTGAAGCTCGGGCACATGGGTATTCTTGAGGGCGACGTAGATTTCGCGGAAGAACCGCATCAGACGCACTTCGTGGCCGCGAAGCTGAAGGACGTGGCGGTTGGCGTAGGCGTGCCGCCATGCGCGGGACAAGGCCTGCCGGGCGTCGGCATTGGCGGGCGTCGCCGGCTGGTCGGGGCTTGCGAGATCATAGAACCGTGACAGTTCACGATGGGCCTTGTCCATGGCGGCGTCGGGCCCGAAGAACAAGGGGCGGTCCGCGCAGAGGGCTTTGAGCCAAGCCGTGGCTTGGGCCAGATCGTCGACGTGCAGGCGATGCTGCTCGCTCGTGGCGCAGAACCAGGGCAACACGAGGTAGGCGTGCTTGAACAGGCGCCGCGTGAATTCGGGCAACGCTGTCAGCTCATTGGCCATGGACTCACCCTTCTGCCGCGTGTTCCGCCCTGCCTGGCGGCCTATGCATCCGGTTCGATGGCGTAGTGCATCGCCGTGAGCCGGTCCCACGTGGCGACGGCGCGATCCACCAAGCCGAGGTTCTCCAGTACGACTTCGATATTGACCCGGGCATCGGGCTCGGTGAAATCGCCCCCCAGACGGTTCTGCAGCGTGCAGATCGCCTGGGCGAAACGCCGGCGGTCGCAATAGAGAACCGCGGTCTGGTAGTGCAAGGCCAGCGTTTCGTGATCGAGGGGCGCTCCGGTCGTGAGCCGCTGCACGGCTTGGGCGCTCTGGCCCATTTCGCACAGGCACAGGGCCAGCTTGCTCAGGGCCCGGTGGTGCGTCGGGTTAATGCGCAGGGCGTTCTCCAGCGATTCGGCCGCCCTGGGCCAATCGTTGAGCCCCATCATGAGCATGCCGAATTTGTAGTGGATATCCGCGCTGCGAGGCCGCTCCTGTACGTGGCGTTGATGGGCCCGGATCACATCTTCCATGAGCATGCCCCGGTCCATCGCGGCGGGCTCGCCGTCCGGATCCATCTCCTGGATCGTGCTCTGCAAGTGCAGGGTGGCGGTCTCGGAGAACAGCAACGTGCTGTTCTGCTGGATAGCTCCGGCCAGGGAGAGCGTCCGCAGGGTTTCATCGACGGCGCCGGCGGCGTATTGCGCCACCGCCAGGCCGATGTAGGCGTCGACGATTTCGTCGTTGATCTCAACGCCGCGATTGAACTGCTCGGCGGCCAGGGCATACCGACCGATCCGCAGATAGTGCGTGCCCAGCTTGATCGTCGCCTCGAGGTAATTCGGTTGCAGCCGCAGGGCCTTTTCGTAGTGCAGGATGGCCTCCAGCGACTGCCCGGCGCGGCTCAGGATATCCCCCATGCGGACGTAGAGATCGGGCATCGGACCGATGCGGTCGATGAGCCACTGCACGTTCTCCAGGGCCCGGTCCACCTGGCCGGTCTCCAGTAGGAACTCCATCTGCTCGTTGCTGCTGTCGTCGTGGAAGTTGTCGGGATGCGACACGATCGCCATGTTGAAGGCGTCCACGGCCTTTTCGTGCTGGTGGTCGAAGTTGTACAGGCAGCCCAGCAGCACCACCGACGAGATGTCGTCCGGGTGCTCGGCGACGAGGGCCTCGTATTCGGCGATGGCCCGGTCCGTGCGGCCGCGCTGCAGGTCGATCGCCGCCAGACGCTGCCGCGGCAACTGCAAGTGCCCTTTGAACTTGATGCAGTCTTGGTAAAAGGCGACCGCCTCGGCCTGGTCGCCGGTGCGCTCATAGGCGTGGCCCAAGGCGTAAAGGGCCATCGTGTTGCTCGGCTGCCGCGAATAAACGCTCTGGAGCTGCTCAATCGCCTCAGTGGACTGATTGCGGTGCAGACAAATAGCTGCCGCGACCATGCGGCCATAAACACAGTCGGGATGCTCATACAAATGAAACTTGAGCTTCGCGGTGGCCTGGTCCAGTTGCCGCTCACCGAGCAAGTCAAGGATCCCGCCGAACTCGTCGCCCACCGTCCGGTCGTTCAGCACGTCCCTTTCCCGCAGGGCCGTGAGCCAGTGCCATATCAGATCCGCTGTGTCAACCGTGATGCCGCGTCCAAAGATCTCCAGCAATTTGCTCATGGGCCCTACCCGTCTCTTGATCAGAATCGTGCGTGATGAACGCACCCGCGATATCGACGACGGGCAGGCGGTGCTTTACCGGCTTTTGGCGCGGGCCGGCACGGCCGGCGACTCCGGGACGGCGAATGAAGTAATCGTACAGGGTGTATCGAATGCGACAGCTTGTGCGGCTGGTGGGGATCGTTCGGGCCGACGCGATGGACGGACCGCGCCTCTTATGGGACGGCGAAGCCTCAGGACTGGCGTTCGGAGTGGATCTGGGACTCGATTTCGCTCAGGTAGGCCAAGGTCCGCTCCAATTTGTCGGTGACGTCCTTGAGCCGCAACAGTGTGCGGACGCGCGTCGTCAGCTCCCACTTGTTCACGGGCTTGCTGAGGAAGTCGTCGGTCCCAGCGTTGATGGCCCGCTCGATGTCGCCCAGCTCATTGAGGGCGGTGACCATGATGATAGGAATCTCCGCCGTCGCCGGGTCGGTCTTGATGCGGCGGCAGACCTCGAAGCCGCTCATTCGGGGCATCATGATGTCCAGGAGGATCAGGTCGGGCGGGGTCGTCCGCACGATCTCCAGGGCCGTGGGTCCATCGGTCGCGGCCAGGGTGCGGCACTCCACGTCCTCGAGGTAGGCCAGCAACAGCTCCAGATTCTGCTCGTTATCGTCAACCACCAACACGGCGGGCAGGGTCTTGTCAGCCTGTTCATTCATTGCGATCTTGCTCCGGATAGGGATTACTCTAGCATAGCAAGCGGCAGCCCCGGCGTCAATCCTGGCCCGGGCCGTTTTGGACGGCTCCCCTGCCGGCATCAGCAGTCCGTTGAAAAAAGTACGGGCCACAGAAACGGGCCCATCTTGTCATTCCCGCGAAAGCGGGAATCCACGCTTTGCGTGCAGATAACACACCACACGTCGAGCGTGGACCCCGGATCAAGTCCGGGGTGACACTTTTTCAACAGGCTGTTAGGCCCCTACCGGACGGCCTTGACCCCCCCGCCGCCGGCGGCTCGGCGGACCTCGGCCAGGACGCGGTCTTTCTCGACGAGCGTCACATCGCCCGGCGTGGTCTGCACACAGATGCCGTGAGCCGCCCCCCACTGAACGGCCGTGGCCGGGTCGTGGCCGCCAAGCAGCGCCGCCAGGACGCCGCTGGTGAACGAGTCGCCCCCGCCGGTGCGGTCGCGGATGGGGACCTCGCGTCGCAGCGGCGCCACGTGGAAGGCGTCGGCGGTGACATCGTACAGCACGGCCCCCCAACTGACGACGTCGGCGTTGTGGGCCCCCCGCCACTGGGTGCCGATCAGACTCAGGTTGGGAAAGTCGCCGGCCACGCGGCGGACGGTCTGCTTGTAGGGCTCAAGCCACTCCTCGAAGGGGGCATTCTTGGCGGCGGGCGTCTCATAGCCCAGGGCGTCGGCCAGGTCGGAATCATTGCCCACCAGGAAACCCAGGTGCGGGGCGAGCTTCTGGTTGATGGCCCGGGCCCGCGACTTGTCGGGCTCAACCTTCGACCGGTAGTTCAGATCGGCGACCACGAAGGTCCCGTGCGCGTTGGCCCTGGCGACGGCCTCGAGGGCGAGTTGAGCCGAGGTGGGCGAGATCAACGTGAAGATGCCGCCGGTGTTGAAGACCCGCACGCCCTCCTGACCGAACAGGGCCTCCCAGTCCACGTCACCCGGAGCGAGCACGCGGACGGCGCTGTGGGCGCGGTAGTAGCACGTGTCCGAGGGGATCACGCCGCTGCCGGCATAGGTGAAGTTGACGCCATTGCAGATCGTGCCCTTGCGGTCGGTGCTGAACTTCGAGCCGTCCCGGTCGGTGTTGAACCAGAGGACGCGGCTGACGTCCACGCCCGCCGTGCGAAGCTGGTTGCGGATGTTGCGGCCGACCTCATCATCGACCAGGGCCGTGACCACCGCCGCTCGCAGGCCGAATGTATGCGCCAGGCCGCAGGCCACGTTCGTCTCGCCGCCCCCCTGCGAGACGCGAAAGACCGTCGCCCGCGCCGTGGGTACATCCAGCGGGTCCAGACGCAGCATCACCTCCCCCAGCGAGACGCCATCGTATCGACAGGCTTCGGCCGGCTTGATCGCCATCCAAGGCGTCACCTTCGCCATCGTCATGCCTCCTTCTTGCCCAGGGCACGTAGAACGCGTTCAGCACCCGATAGCTATAATGCTGGGCGGCTGTCGGTCAGGCACAGGTCCACGAGGTCGTCGATCCGGGCGGTTCCTACGCACATGACCGTGTCGGCCGCGCCCCAGTAGATCTTGACCGTGCCGTCATCCTCGGGCACGGCCCCGCAGGTGAAGACGACGTTGTGCACGTAGCCCACGCGCTCCCACGGGTCGCGCGGCGAGAGGATCCAGCGGTCGCTCACGCCCAGGATGATCGCCGGATCGTCCAGCTTGTGCAGGCAGACGCCCAGGCGGTAGACACTGCCGTCCATGGTGGGGAAAACCCCATGGTAGATATTCAGCCAGCCGCGGTCGGTCCTGATCGGCGGCGCGCCGGGACCGATCTTCATCTCGTCCCAGTGGTACCGGACGGGCTTCATGATC
>DSDH01000638.1 GCA_011055475.1 Phycisphaerales bacterium
CATGCAAGTCCTGGGGTGCGAAACGAAATCGTTTTGTGCGAAACATCATGCAGTGCCCAATCCGTGGGTGGGTCGCGCGGTTCTCAGGGAGGACCCGCACCCGCGTCGTGCACGCCGGTGTCCGACGGCATCGGGCTTCGGCGCGGCATACCTGGATGCCCCGGTGCGCTGCTCTGTCACCATCGAGCAAACCGGTAGGCAAACCCATCATCTGACTCCCGGTCTGTCAGCGCGTGGCCTCGCGCTGGCGCCCGGAGGGTCGGCGCGCCAGAGAAAATTGTTGTTCTATGTGGATATGGCGACGCGGGAGTCCTGTATTATGGGACCTGCCCGAGATTCCTGGAAGCGGTCCAGAACCGGCGGACAACCGGGCCATGAGCCGCGACGGATTATGTGTAAGTCCTTTTTTAGAAATGACTTATCAAACTCCCAGGCGAGGCGGCGGCGTTTGCCCCTCCACACGGGCGGACCGCGCGTCGCCAAGACCGAAGCCGGGAAAAAGCCGACAAAAAAAAAGGCCCGATTTTTTTGGGTTTCTTTGCGTTTTCGCTTGACGTTTATCGGGCAAAGCGGTACATTAGTGATGAGCGTGAGGTGATAGGAAGAGGGACCTGCAGGGCCTATCTCCAAAGGTTAGGGTGATTAAGTGATTTTCTCTCGGTGTGGGACATCGGGGGAAGCTCGGAGGTATTGTGAGAAAAGTCTTTAGCTGGAGGAACCCCATGAAAAGCGCGATTTCTCTTTCGTTAGTACTGGCGATGGTGATGGCCGGTAGCGCTCTCGGCGTGGTGACGCTGGGAGAGGATGATTTGGCACCGGCGCCGTTCCGCGGAGAGGAAGGGACCACCGCCCAAGCGTGGTACTTCGATCAGTACACGGGCACGACCGGGATTGTGCCGGATATTGTGGAAAGCCCGGGCGCACCGGTGGTGGACATGATCGGCGGCTTCCTGGACAACACGGTATACCTGCCGACCGACTATGACCAGCGGGGTGTGTGGATCGTCGATGCCGGCACCGCCCAACAGGGGGACTGGCAACGCACGAGTGAGATGCGTATCTTCCTGCCCAATGTCGAGCAGGAGAACCCAATCAAGAAGATCTGGATGCAGATCGTGTACTACGCTCAGGAGGGCAAAGCACCGAACGTATACGTGCTGCCTGAGGGTGATGATACCCAGCCGGTTCCCAAGATGGAGGTCGTGGGCGACCCGACGCCGCTCGGCGACATGTATTACCACGCGGTGTTCGAGCTGGAGTTGCCGTTCAACCCGTTCTGGGAATACGTTTACATTCGGCCCCGTGACTGCCAGGTCTACATCGACTCGGTGCTGCTCGAAACGCAGTGCATTCCCGAGCCGTTGACGCTTGGTCTGCTGGGGCTTGGCGGTCTTTTCCTCCGCCGCCGTCGGTAAGCCCTGTGCTGCCGTAGTTTCTCACAGTACTCCTCAAGCCCTGTCGGTTTGTGACAGGGCTTTTTCTGCGCGCCCAATGCCCGGTACTGGGCGTGTTGATCGTGTCCGCATCAGGTAAACGCGTGTTGCCTCGGCGCCGTGGCGCGGTACAATGACACCGTACTCGCCCGTTGAAGAACGCACGGGCCACAGAAACGGGCCCTTCTTGTCATTGCCGCCCCGATCGAGTCGGGGCAAGCTCCGATGGGAGTCGGCGCGTTGCGTGCAGAGCGTGCACCACACGCCGAGCGTGGACCCGGATAGGTTCTGGGTGACAGCAGAGGCGTCCTTTTCTAACAGGCGGCTATGAGAGAACCGGGAGATGGCCTATGGAGTCGCTGCAGCGGATCGGGGTGTCGTTGGAGAAGGGCCTCTTGGAGCCGTTCGATCGCCTGATCGATCGCCAGGGTTACGCCAGCCGCAGCGAGGCCCTGCGGGATCTCATCCGTGAGCGCCTGACGGAGGAGGAACTGGCCGATCCCGATACGCCGGCCGTCGCGGCCGTCGTGATGGTGTACGACCACCACCAGGCCCGCCTGGCCCAGAAGCTGACCGAGCTGCAGCACGAGCACCATTTGCACACGGTCAGCTCCATGCACGTCCATATCGACCATCACAACTGTCTGGAAGTGGTTCTTCTGCGGGGGCGCGTCGGGCAGATCGGTCGACTGGGCGAGCGCATTGTCAGCCTCAAGGGTGTCACGCTGGGCAAAGTGCACCTGGTGGCGACCGGCACCGTGGGGAAGAACGACCACGGAACCTGAGGAGACCGGCCGCCCGTCCAGTGATTCAGATGATCGCGTCCTTGAGCAGCTTGTACTCGACCGAATCAACGAGGGCCTTCCAACTGGCCTCGATGATGTTCTCCGAGACGCCCACCGTTCCCCACACCGCGTCGTGATCGCGGGTCTCGATGATCACGCGAACGCGGGCGGCCGTCGCGGCTTGGGCGTTCACGACGCGCACCTTGTAGTCAATCAGGTGCATGTCACGGATCGCCGGATAGAACCGCACCAGGCTCTTGCGCAGGGCGTTGTCCAGGGCGTTGACCGGACCATCGCCTTCGGCCACGACGTGCTCGACCGTCGCGTCCACGCGCAGCTTGACCGTGGCCTCGGTGATAACCTGGCCGGCCTGATCCATTTCCACGTTGACGTGGTACTTCAATAGCTCAAACGCCGGGCGGTACGTCCCCATGGCCTTCTTGACCAGCAGATCGAAGCTGGCCTCGGCCGCCTCGAACTGGTAGCCCTCGTTCTCCAGGTCCTGAAGGGTCTTCAGCAGCCGCCGGGCCAAGTCGCGATCTTGTGTCAGCCGATCCTTCTCCAACTTGGCCAGGATGTTGGACGATCCGCTCAGCTCACTGAGCAGGAACCGCCGCTCGTTGCCCACGGCGGCCGGGTCGATGTGTTCGTAGGTGGCCTTGTGTTTGCGGAGGGCGTCGATGTGCAGTCCGCCTTTGTGGGCGAAAGCGCTTTCCCCCACGTAGGGCATGTTCGGCACGGGCGGCAGATTGGCCACCTCGAAAACGAAATGCGACAATTCGGTCAGCGAGGCGATCTTCTCGCGGCCGACGGTCTCGAAGCCCATCTTCAGCGACAGGTTCGGCAGAATCGAGCACAGGTTCGCGTTGCCCGCCCGCTCCCCCAGACCGTTGATCGTGCCTTGCACGTGCCGCGCCCCGGCGTGAACCGCGGCCAGGGAATTGGCCACGGCGCAATCCGTGTCGTTGTGGCAGTGAATGCCCAGCGCCACACCCGGCAGCGCGCGGGCGACCGCTTGTGTGATGTCGTACACCTCCTGCGGCAGGGCGCCGCCGTTGGTCTCGCACAGCACGAGCACGTCCGCCCCCGCCTCGGCGGCGGCCTGGAGCACCCGCAGGGCATACGTGGGGTTGTGCTTGTACCCGTCAAAAAAGTGCTCGGCGTCGAAAATGACCTCCAGGCCCTTGCCCTTGAGGTACCGGACGGACTGGTCACACATCAGGACGTTGTCGTCCAGCCCGCAGCGAAGCACCTCGGTGACGTGCAAATCCCAGGTCTTTCCGACCAGGGTACCGACCCAGGCGCCCGTCTGCAGAATGGCCTGCAGCGAGGGGTCCTCATCCACGGTGCGATCCGCGCGGCGGGTGCTGCCGAACGCGGCCAGCCGGGCGTACTCGAGCCCGCCCTTGAGCTCTCGGAAGAACTGCATCTCCTTCGGATTAGCCGCTGCGTAACCGCCCTCGATATAGTGCACGCCGAACGCATCCAGACGGCGGGCGATGGCGAGCTTGTCGGCCAACGAGAAGCTGATCCCCTCGGCCTGCATGCCGTCGCGGAGCGTCGTATCGTAGATCTTGACCTGTTCCATGTGTTTGACCTGCGTATCCGTCGGGCGGCCGGGCGGCCCGAACAACCATTACGACCCATCCGCCTGGTCCCGTGCCACCTCCATGCCGGGCTCGGGAGGGCACAAGACGTGGATCAACAACGCCCCTCTAATACGGTCTGCGGCCGGCAAAGTAAAGGGAAAACCGTTCGCGGTCCTTTTTGCGGCTTGTTCCGCACGCGGCAGGGAGGAATCGGGCGACGAGCGTCAGGGCAGCGGCGTGGCCCGGTGGACGAGCTGCACCACAAGACCCCAAGGGTCGCGCACCATGACGATCCGGGAGCCGTCGTCGAGCGTCTGATCGGACAGCGGCTGGGCCCCGGCGGCGATGAGCCGGCCGCCGACATCGTCGGGGTCGTCAACGGCAAAGGCCAGGTGGAAACGCAGGGGATGCTGTCGGGCATAGTCCGGGAGGGGGTCGGCGGTGTTGGTGTAAACCTCCAGGACCGTTCGGCCACTGGCATCCGCCAGAAAATGCGCCCATGGCGGCTGCTGCTCGCCGCGGACGGTTCGCATGTTCAGGTGCCGCTCGTACCACCGGGCCATCGCCCGGGCATCGGGCACGTTAATCCCGAGATGTTCGAACCGCATCACAGGGCCTCTCGTACCTGGCGGATGAACCGGGCCACCTCCTCGACGGCGCGATCCGGTTCGTTCAGGTGGTCCTCGACGATCTGCACGATCCGCGAGCCGATGATCACGCCGTCGGCCCCGGCGGTGGCCACCTCGGCGGCCTGTTCGGGGCTGCTGATGCCGAACCCCACACACACGGGCACACCGGTGACCTCTTTGAGCCGGGCCACGAGGGGCTTGACCGTATCCGAGAGGCGATTTCGGGCCCCCGTCACGCCGAGGGTCGAGACCGTATAGATGAAGCCCGTGGTCCTCTCGGCGATCCGCCGCATGCGGTCCGAACCCGTGTTGGGCGTGACCATGAAAACGGTTTCCAAACCGGCTGCTCGGGCCGGCGCGATCACCTCGTCGGCGTCGTCGATGCTCAGGTCCGCGACCAGCACCGAGGAGCCGCCGACGGCCTTGAAATCCTTGAAGAATCGCTCGACGCCGTACTGCCAGACCAGGTTGTAGTACACCAGCAGGCCGATGGGGATCGGCCTGTAATCGGTGACGCGGTGGATGAACGCCAAGGCCTTGCTCGGTGTCATGCCCGCGGCCAGGGCCCGCAGATCGGCCTTCTGAATCGTCGGGCCATCGGCGATGGGGTCGGAGAACGGAATGCCCATCTCCAGCACGTCGGCCCCGGCGTCGATAGCGGCCTTGACCAGCTCAAAGCTGCGCGACTCATCGGGATCCCCGATTACGAAGAATGGAATCAACGCCGCCCGATCCAACCGGCGGAAGGTCTCCTTGTAGGTGCTCATGCGGGTGTTCCTCATTGCAGGGGACGGTGCGATTCGACGATGCCGACGTCCTTGTCCCCGCGGCCGGACAGATTAACGACGACGACCGCATCCGGGGGCAGTTGTCCCTTCTGTTGCATCAGCCAGGCCAGGGCGTGCGAGCTCTCCAGGGCGGGGATGATCCCCTCGGTGCGGATCAGCAGGGCGAAGGCGTCCAGCACCGACTCATCGTCGGCGCAGACGTACTCGGCCCGGCCGGTCTCCTTGAGGTGGGCGTGCTCCGGCCCCACGCCGGGATAGTCCAGCCCGGCGCTGATCGACTCGGTCTCACGGATTTGTCCGTGGGCGTCTTGCAGCACATAGGTCTGGGCCCCGTGCAGGATACCCACCGAGCCGGCGACCAGCGTCGCGCAGTGCTGCCCGCTCTCCAGGCCCCGGCCACCGCCCTCCACGCCGACCAGACGCACCTCCGCATCGTCCAGGAACGCGCTGAAGATGCCGATGGCGTTGGAGCCGCCACCCACACACGCGGCGACCACATCGGGCAACCGGCCGACCTGATCGATGCACTGTTGGCGCGCCTCGTGGCCGATGGGCGTTTGAAAATGCCGCACGATCATCGGATACGGGTGCGGGCCGCCGGCCGTGCCGAACAGGTAAAACGTGTCCTCCACATGGGCGGTCCAATATCGCAGCGCATCGTTGATCGCGTCCTTGAGCGTGCCCGTGCCGCCCTCGACGGGGATGACCTCGGCGCCGCAGAGCCTCATCTTGTGCACGTTGACGTTCTGTCGGGCCACGTCGGTGGTGCCCATGAAGATCTTGGTCTCCATGCCGAACAGGGCCCCGATCATCGCGGTCGCCAGGCCGTGCTGGCCGGCGCCGGTCTCGGCAATCAGCCGGGTCTTGCCCATATACTTGGCCAACAGCCCCTGACCGAGCGTGTTATTCACCTTATGCGCCCCGCCGTGCAGCAGGTCCTCACGTTTGAGATACACGCGGCAGCCGACCTGGTCGCTGAACCGTCGCGCGTAGTACAATGGCGTGGGGCGGCCCGCATAGTGACGGGACAAGGCTTCAAGCTCTTGGCAAAACTGCGAATCATCCCGCCACCGATCGAAGGCCTGTTCGATCTCCTCAAGAGCGCCGATCAAGACCTCGGGCACGTAAAATCCGCCGAATGTTCCAAATCTCCCGTTGTGTCTCATACATAACCTCAGTGAAGCAGGTGCCGGATGTTCGCAAACAGCCTTCGCATCTTATCGTGATCCTTGCGGCCGGGTTTGGCCTCGATGCCGCTGCACACGTCGATGCCATAGACGCCGGTTTCGACCGCTTCGGCGGCGTTTTCCGGCGTGATGCCTCCGGCCAGGAACACGCGGCGATAGAGCGTCTGGATCGCGCTCCAGTCGAACCGACAGCCCGTGCCCCCATACGCCGTCGGACTGAAGGCATCCAGCAGGATCGCATCCGTGCAATAGGCGTCGGTTCGCGCGATGTCCTGCCGAGTGCGGACCCGGATGGCCTTGATCGTCCGGGCGTGCAGCCAGCTCAGATCGTTACACACGTCGGGCGGCTCGTCGCCGTGCAGTTGAATCCAATCCAGGATGCCCCGCTCGGCGATCGCGGCGATCTGCTCGACGGCGGCGTTGACGAAGATGCCGGCCGTGTCCACGAACGTGGGCAGCTTGCGGATAATCGCCACCGCCTGGTCGGGCTCGATATAGCGCGGGCTTTTCGGGTAGAAGTTAAACCCCAACACGTCGGCGCCCACGTCCACGGCGGCCAGGGCGTCGTCGAGGTTCGTAATTCCGCAGATCTTCACTTTCACCGAAAGCAGCGACAACCGTTGCATCCTTACGCGGTTTGGTTGGAGAGCGCGACCAACCGCTCCAAGGCGGTCCGGGCGCGCCCGTCCTGGATCGCCTGGTCGGCCTGGGCGATTCCGTCGGGGAAATCGTCGGCCAGGCCGGCGACCATTATAGCGGCGGCGGCGTTGAGCACCACGATGTCCTTGCGCCTTCCGCGGTCCTGGCCGGCAAGAATGGCCCGGATGATCGCGGCATTCGTGGCGGCGTCGCCTCCGCGAAGCTCCTCCAGGCGGGCCCGCTCCATGCCGAAGTCCTCCGGCACGATCGTCCGCTCCATGATCCGCCCGTCATCCAGCCAGAGCATGTCGGTCGGACCCATCGTGCTGATCTCATCCAGCCCGTCGCTGTGGACGACCATGGCCCGCTCGATGCCGAGCATCTGGAGCGCCTCGATCACCGGGCGCATCAACGACCGGTCGGCCACCCCCGTCATCTGCCGGCGGACCCGGGCCGGATTGGCCAGCGGTCCGAGGATGTTGAACACGGTCCGAAAGCCCAGCGCCTTGCGCACGGGCTGAACGTACTTCATGGCCGGGTGATACGCCGGCGCGAACATGAAGCCGACGCCGGCCTGGCGGATGCACTCGGCCACGCACGGCGGACCCGGCGCGATGTTCACGCCCAGCTCGGCCAGCACGTCCGCCGCGCCGCAGGTGCTGGTGATCGCCCGGTTGCCGTGCTTGGCGACGCGGGCCCCGGCGCCGGCGGCCACCAGGGCCGCCGCGGTGCTGATATTGAACACCTTCACGCGGGCGCCGCCCGTGCCCACCACGTCGATCAGATTGTCCATCCCGCAATCCACGCACACCGCGTGGGCCCGCAAGGACCCCGCCAGCCCCGCCAGCTCGGGGACGGTCACGCCTCGGACCTGCATGGCCGTCAGAAACGCGGCCACCTGCATCTCCGGCACCTGCCCCTCGAAGACGGTATCCAGCAGCGCCCCGGCCTGTTCAAAGCTCAGGGGCCGGCCCAGAACGAGGCTCTCAAGATACTCCACCATCTGTCCCATGTCTGTGCTCCCGTGCCTGTCTGCCTGCGCTTATTGTGCGTTCGCGCCGCTCGTCGCGCGGCGGCCCGACGAGGCGCCGTGCTCGGCGGCGATCCGAATGATGTTCTCGATGAGGCGTCCGCCCGTGGGCGTCAGAATGCTTTCCGGGTGAAACTGCACCCCGTGGATGGGCAGCTCGCGATGCCGCACGCCCATGATCACGGTCTCGTAGCGGGCCGTTTCCTCCAGTTCGTCCGGCAGCGTCGCGGCGCACAGGCTGTGGTAGCGCCCGGCGTGCAGGGGATTCTCCAGCCCGGTGAAGACCCCGCGTCCGTCGTGTCTGACGCGGCTGGCCTTGCCGTGCATGACGCACGGTGCGTGGTCGATCCGTCCGCCGAAGTGCTGCACGATGGCCTGGTGGCCCAGGCACACGCCGAAGATCGGCAGCACCTCCTTGAAGCGGCCGATCGCCTCGAGCGTGACCCCGGCCGAATCGGGATTGCCCGGCCCGGGCGAGATCAGCAGCAGGCCGGGCTGGAACTGCTCCACCACCCGCTCCAGCTCCGCCAGCGGCGTGTCGGCTCGATACACCCGCGTCGGACAACGGCGCTTGGCGAACTCGTCGACCAGGTTGTACGTGAACGAATCGAAATTGTCGATGAACAGCACGCGGAGGGATTCACCTGGCATGGCTGAGCTCCTGAACGCCGCGCACCGCACGCAGGCAGGAGGCGGCCTTGTGTTCCGTTTCGTCGAACTCCGTCGCCGGGACGCTGTCGTACACGATGCCCGCGCCGGCCCGGATGAACGCCGTTTTGTTTCGGATTTGGATGCTGCGGATGGTGATGCAACTGTCGAACTGGCCGTCGACCGTGAGGTACATCACCGCGCCGCCGTAGTAGCCGCGCTTGTTCTTCTCCAGGCGGCGGATGATCTTCATGGCCTCGATCTTGGGCGCGCCCGTCAACGTGCCCATGTTCATCGTCGCCAGGTACGCGCTCAGGGCGTCCAGGTCGTCGCGGAGCGTGCCGCGGACGTTGCTGACCAGGTGCTGGACGGATTCGTACTTCTCGACCACGAGCAGTTCGGTCACCTGGCGGCTGCCCGGCGCCGCCACCCGCGCGATGTCGTTGCGGGCCAGGTCCACCAGCATCATGTGTTCGGCCAACTCCTTGTGATCGAGCTTCAGTTCGGCCTCGTAGCGGCGGTCGCTCTCGGGATCGACCTGTCCGTCGATCCGCCCGCGGGGTTTGGTGCCCGCGATGGGGCGGATCTCCACCTGCCGCTGCTCGGTGCCGCGGACCCGCAGGCTCAGCTCGGGGCTGGCCCCGGTCAGGATCGTGGTCGGCGTGTTCAGGTAGAACATATACGGCGACGGATTCAGCGCCCGCAGGCGGCAGTACACGTCCAGCGGCTCATCGGGGCAGGGTTCGGCGACGGTGCGGCTGAGCACCACTTGAAAGACGTCGCCGTCGATGATGTGCCGTCGCGCCTGTTCCACCATCTGCTCGTATTCCTCCCGCGAGGTGTCCGTACCCCCGCGAAAGGCCGGCAACGGCTCACGTTGGGCGGTTCGCCCGTTGGCCGACGCGGTATGGTAGTAGTGATCGAACGTCTCCTGGGCCTGCTCGATGATCGTCTCGCGGTCATCGTCGGTGATCATCACGTTGACCACGATGTAGCCCTGGCCCGTGGCGTGGTCCATCAGGAAGATGTTATCGGCGAAGTAGAGCTCGTAGTCAGGGTTGTCCAGGATGTCGCTGCGGCTGGCCGGGAGCTTCTCGAACTGGTCCACGAAATCGTAGCTGATCGCCCCCAGCAGGCCGCACGTCACGCGGAAGGGGCGGCTGGCCAATTCAAAGGCGAACGCCACGGCCCGCAGCACGTCCATCTGGTTGGTGCTTTTGAGCCGCGTCTCCTCGTCCAGCACCCCCTCGGTCGGTTGCAGGCGGCCATGGATCGCCTCTTCGCCGAAGTGCACCTCGCGGGCGAAAGCGAAGCGATCCTTGTTTCGGGACAGGTGGCGAAGCATACGGCGGCCCGTATCGGTGAGGGCCTGGATCGTGAAGTCCTGGCCCCGGCCGGTCAGGTACAGGGCGGGCCGGGCCGTCCCGAAGGTCAGCTCATCGCCGTGGCCGTTGGTCAGGTAATCCCGCGATTCCAGCAGGCAGCAGTGCCGGTTCCGACCGAAATCGCTGAGCTTGCTGAAGAACTTCAGCGGGTCGCCCATCTCGATCTGCTTGACGATCGGCACGATCTGGCCCGGCCGGGCC
>DSDH01000633.1 GCA_011055475.1 Phycisphaerales bacterium
GCGTATGCTGGCCAACCGCAATATCGGGGCGTCCCTGCACGGGCTCAACTTCAACGTGCACACCCGGGCGCACGTGCTCCGCGCCGCCCAGGAGGGTATCGTCTTCGCCCTGAACTACGGCCTGGACATCATGCGGCAGATGGGCGTGCGGGTGCGGACCGTTCGGGCGGGCAAGGCCAATATGTTCCTGTCGCCCCTGTTCGCCTCGGCCTTTGCGACGGTGACCGGTTCGACCGTGGAGCTGTATAATACCGACGGCTCACAGGGCGCCGCGCGCGGCGCCGGCCTCGGCGCGGGGATCTACGCCTCGCCGACCGAGGCGTTCACCGGACTCAAGAAACTCGACACCGTTGAGCCCGACGCCGCCACAACCGAAACGTACGCGGACGCCTATGACGTCTGGAAATCCACGCTCGAGGACGTATCGGGCTAACAAACATCGTGACTCTCGTGTCCGATCAGCCCCGAAGAGCCTTGATTCCTCCGACAGGAGTTGTGTAGAATGACACCTATGGGAGACATGTCAAAACAGTGCGATACGCCTCAGCAGGTGCCGCCGCCTTTGCTGTTGTCGGCGATTGTTTGTGATTCGGTTATTGTGGATGCGTTCACGGGAAAGGCAACCGTCGTTGGAGTCTTCTCGACGATCAATGCCCGCCGGTATCCCGCTCGGCATCACAGCCTGAGTGTCTTCTGCGAAATGACGGGGGGGCGCGGAACAATCTCCGTCATGGCTCGGCTCATCGACCTTCAAGACGAAGAAAAGGCCCTGGTCGAGCAACGCATTGGTGTCGAATTTGCCGATCCCCTCATCGTGAACAGTGTGATCCTCAATTTCAGAGGTATCCCATTGCCACATCCCGGGGAATACCGATTCCAGATCTATGCAGGAAGTGAATACTGTGGCGAAAGGCGGATCATCTGTCGGAAGATAGAAGAGCCTGGAGGCAATCAGAATGGATAAGCCCTTCCAAGAAACAATCGCCACCGCAGAGGAGGCCTCCGTCGGAGAAGTCTGTCTTGGTTTCACGGAAGAGGCGCCGGATACATCTGGAACAACTGCGACCGACCTCCGAGAAGTCCGGCACCTCTGCAGCGACATCCCTTTGCGATGGCGCCAGCGCCAGTGGCATCTCCCTCGAATTCCGGTTGCACCCACGGAAGATGCAAACTTCACATCGATGGCGATGGACCTGTCTGAAGAGGCATTTGGACAGATTTGGAATAATCCCAGCGACGACATATGGGACCGTCTGTGATGTTTCTCTACCGGCAGAAAGACATCATTCTCATCCCCTTCCCCTTTTCCGACGGAGCAACAACAAAGAGACGCCCCGTTCTCATTGTCTCGTGTGATTCCATCAATCAAAACGCTCATGCCCCAGACTTCGTAGGAATGATGGTTACGACATCGACAAGGCCCAGCCCCTACCGGGTCGAGCTATCGGTCGGCAGTTTGGCTGAGGGCAGCCTACCCGATCAGTCCTCCATTCGCTGTGACAAGATCGCCTCAATTCTGAAGGACAAAGCCATAAAGAAGTTGGCCACCACGAACGACGCCACGTTCAAGGCGGTGCTGAAAGGGCTGGACGACGTTATCGGGCGCTCACCTGAGCAAGTAGGACCGTGACTTCAGTAACGCTCCCTGTTGGCATCTCTGCTTGCCCGAGCGGGTCGGGCTGTCGAGCACCTGCGTCAGAACTGTCGCAGGAAGCGCAGGTCGTTCTCGAAGAGCAGGCGGATGTCGTGGATGCCGTACTTCTTCATGGCCAGCCGCTCGATGCCGAAGCCAAAGGCCCAGCCAGTGTAGCGTTCGCTGTCGATGCCCACGGCGTCGAACACGTTCGGATCGACCATACCGCAGCCGCCGATCTCCATCCAACTCTCGCCGTCGGCCTGGTCGCCCCAGAGGATGTCCACCTCGCAACTGGGCTCGGTGAACGGGAAGAAGCTCGGCCGAAAACGCCACCGCGTGTCCGGTCCGAAGAACGTGTGGATGAACTGGTCGATGCTGGACCGCAGGTCGATCATCGTGACCCCCTCATCCACGACCAGGGCCTCGAGCTGGTGGAACATGAACATGTGCGTCGCGTCCACGGTGTCCGGCCGATAGACCCGGCCCGGAGCGACCACGCGGATCGGCGGCGTGTGTGATTCCATGACGCGGATCTGGATCGTGCTGGTCTGGCTGCGCAGGAGCCGACGGTCGTCGATGTAGAAATTGTCGCTCGGCTCGCGGGCCGGATGCTCGGGCGGAATGTTCAGCGCGATGAAGTTGTGCCACTCGTCCTCGACCTCGGGCCCGTAGGACACGCCGAATCCCATGCGGCCGAAGATCTCCAGCAGCTCGCTGATCGTCTGCGTGATCACGTGGCGCCGGCCCAGCTCGAAAGGCCGACCGGGCAAGGTCACATCGACAAGCGGCTCGGCCTTCTTTTTCCGCCCCTCGCCCAGGGACTCCTTGCGCTGGTCGAAGGCCGCGGTGACCTCCTGCTTGATGCGATTGGCCAGTTGGCCCCCCTGTCGTCGCTGATCGGGGGCAAGCTGCCCGATGCGGCTGAGCATCTCCGTGACGCGGCCCTTGCGGCCCAGGTACTTGATGCGGAACTGTTCCAGGGCCTCGGCCGAATCGATCTGATCCAGCTCGGCGTGAGCCTCGCGGCCGATCTGTTCGAATTCGTTCAGCATACCCGGCCCCATGATCGGGCGGCTACAGGGCGGCCTTGGCCCGCTCGACGACCGCGTCGAATCCCGCCGGGTCGGCGATGGCGATTTCGCTGAGCATCTTCCGGTTCAGACCGATGCCGGCCTTCTTGCAGGCGTTGACAAACTCGCTGTAGCGCAGGCCCCGCATGCGGCAGGCGGCGTTGAGACGCACCACCCACAGTCCGCGGAACTGCCGCTTGCGCTGCTTGCGGCCGATGCGGGCGTTGACGCCGGCGCGGGTGCGTGCCTCCTTGGCCAGCCGAATCTGGCGGCTCTGCGGCCCGCGATGCCCCTTGACGTCCTTGAGAACTCGCTTCTTCGCCCGGCGACGGGCGGCACCCTTACGTACTCGTGGCATATCAGCTTTCCTTTCCGCTCTGCAGGGCCCGCTACGGCAGCCGATGAAGCCGGGAAGCGGGCGGCGATTCAGCTTCGGGGGCGCTAGGCCCCCAGAAGCCTCTTGATCTTCGCAACGTTGGCCCCTTTGACCAGCGTGGAGCTGGCCAGGCGACGACGACGCTTGGCGTTTTTCGTGCTCATCAGGTGGCTGGCCCCGGAGCGATACCGCCGGACCTTGCCGCTGCCCGTGACCTTGACGCGTTTTGCTAAACCCTTATGGGTCTTCTGCTTAGACATCATACGTTCCTTGTGAACCGCAGGCAATTCTTCCACCGAAAAGCCAGGAAGAGGGGAACTGTACACAAACCGCCCCCCCGCGTCAATGAAAAAGGCGTGTTTTTACGACACGCCTTGTGTGCTATGCTCAACATGTGCCACGCCACCGTACATCCAAGAATCGGTGGCGCCTTTTGCCGCTGGGCCCCTTACCGCCGCCGGGAGGCGACCAGGCCAAACCCCAGCACCGCAAGCCCCAACGCCCCCGGCACGGGGATAATCACCGTCGTGTCGGGCACCAGCAGATGACCCTGCAAAGACCCGTTGGCCGGTGCAGCGTGCGGATCATCAGCGGTGAAACCGGCGTTCCAGATACCAACGTCTTGCCCGCCCTTGGCGTAAAAGTCACCCCATACGGGCACCCGGTCGCTGACGAATTCAACCGTATACGCCAGCGATGCGTCATCCTCGAACTTGATGGCCCATAACGCACTTGGCAGCCCCGGATTGGCGTTCTCGTTTGCTGGGTCAGCCCATTCCGGCTGGTTGTCGGCCAATGTGCCCTGGAGCACATCCAGGATGTTGTTCGCCGTGAAAGTGGGAGAAACCTCAATCGTCAGATGGCTGACTTCCGGGTCGTCGGCCACCGTCAACTGGTACCAATAGGTGAACGTACCGTTACCGTTGGCCGTCACCGCCCACTCCAACACTGTCCCGTCGGCGAGCCAAGCGCTGCCCGGCGTGCCCGTGATACCATCCCCGCTCCATGATAGTGACCCCGTATACGTCGGCGCAGCCACCACCGCCGCGGCCAACATCCCCACCATGAGTGCAAACGCTGCGCTTTTCATCGTACCCTCCCCTTGGGTTCGCCCCAAGGATCCTGACCCTAAACATGTTTTCTCCCGGTCGTCCCCCTTCCTGAAGCGCACACCACACCTTAACTCGAAAACGGGGACCACCTCCAATAGTAGGCAGTATACGCAGAAGACACCAAGAAAGGCAAGAATAAAACACGAATTCTCACGCGCCTCTCGGCAGCGCCTTTGCCCGGAACCGCCCTTCAGACCGCCCCCCTTCCCAGACTATCGGACCTTCCGCACCCTTCCCCGCATCGATCCGGACCAATGGGCAGACCCCGAAAACCCCGATTCAGAAGGCGCCAGGGGCGATTCCGAGTTCCCATGGGCGACCAAGGCCATCTAATTTCAGATAGACTTATGCCCCCCGGAATTGTGATGACTCCACCTGCGTCTGATGGCCCCGACATCTGTCAAAGGCCCATGCATCGGCCACAATTCTAATGCTGCTTGTTCGGCGCCAGGACCATGTTCATCCGGCGGCCCATGCGACGCACCGGGCTTTCGACGTGGCAGTACGGGGCGAGTTCCTCCGAAATATGCGTCATCATCTCAAGCCCATGATCCAGGTGGATCATCTCCCGCCCCCGGAACAACATCGTGATTTGAACCTTGTGCCCCTTCTCCAAGAACTTGACGGCGCGGTTCATCTTGATCTGCCGGTCATGCGCGTCGATCTTCGGGCGCAGCCGGATCTCCTTGAGCGTGACGGAATGCTGCTTCTTGATGTTCTGTTTCTGTTTGCGTTTCTGCTCGTACAGCCACTTGCCGTAATCCATGATCCGGCACACGGGCGGTTCCGAGTTCGGCGCCACTTCCACCAGATCCAGGTTCGCCTCACGGGCCCGTTCGAGGGCTTCCGGGCAGTCGACGACGCCGACCTGCTGGTTATCCTGGTCGACCAGCCGAACCTGCTTGGCCCGAATCTGTTCATTGACGCGTAGTCTTTGCTTGCTGATGGCTTGTTACCTTTCCTTTTATGAACCTGTATCAACCGCCGGCCCTCGCCGAACGGCTCTCTCAATCCCGACGGGGCCCGCGCAACGCGGCGAGCCCTATTCCAGTGCTTTGGTGGCGATCTTCTCTTTCGCCGCGGCCACGAAGGCGCCCGCCGTCATCGTCTGGGTGGCCTTGCTCCCCCGCATCCGCACGCCCACACTCCTGGATTCGGCCTCTTTTGGACCGACGACCAACATGTAAGGCACGCGATCCCCGTGACACCGGGCGATCTTGGCGCCGATCTTCTCATCGCCGCGGTCCAACTCAGCCCGCAACCCGGCCTGCTGCAAGACCGTCAGCACCTCCTGGCCGTAGTCCAGCGTCTTCTCACTGATCGGCAGCACGCGCACCTGCTCCGGAGCCAGCCACAGGGGCATGTTCCCCCCATAGTGCTCGATCAGGATTCCCAGAAACCGCTCCAGCGACCCCAGCACCGCCCGATGGATCATCACCGGCGGCTTTTCCGTGTTGTCCTTGTCGGTGAAGACCAGCTCGAACCGCTGCGGCATGGAGAAATCCAACTGGATCGTGCCCAACTGCCAGGTCCGCCCGAGGCAGTCGGCGATGTGGAAGTCGATCTTCGGTCCGTAAAATGCGCCGTCGCCTTCGTTGACCTGATAGGCCAGCCCCCTGTGCTCCAGGGCCCCGGCCAGCGACCGGGTGGCCACCTCCCACATCTCATCCGAGCCGATATGTTTTTCGGGCTTGGTCGACAGCTCGATATGATACTCCTCGAACCCGAACGCGCGGTAGATCTCCTGCACCAGATCAATCACGCCGATCACCTCCGGCTCGATCTGTTCGGGGGTGCAGAAAATGTGCGCATCATCCTGGGTGAACTGCCGCACCCGGATCAGCCCGTGCATCTGCCCGCTGGCCTCGTAGCGATGCACCAGCCCCAGTTCGGCGACCCGCATGGGAAACTCGCGATACGAGTGCTTGCGCGTCTTGTACACCAACAGGCCACCCGGACAGTTCATGGGCTTGACCGCGTAGGTCGTGTTGTCGACCACGGTGAAGTACATATTCTCTTTGTAGTTGTCCCAGTGCCCGCTGCGATGCCAGAGCGACTCGTTCAGCAGGATGGGCGTCTTGATCTCCTGGTAGCCGTGACGGCGGTGGACCTCGCGCCAGAAATCCACGATCTCGTTCCAGACGATCATGCCCTTGGGGTGCAGAAAGGCGAATCCCGGCCCCTCTTCATGAAAACTGAACAAATCGAGCTGGCGGCCCAGAACGCGGTGGTCACGTTTGCGGGCCTCCTCCAGGCGGTCCAGGTAGGCCCGCAATTCCTTGCCGGTGGGCCAGGTTGTGCCGTACACCCGCTGGAGCATCTTCTGGCTGGCGTCGCCATGCCAGTAGGCCCCGGCCACGCTGAGCACCTTGAAGGCGCCGATCCGACCGGTGCTGGGCACGTGGGGCCCGCGGCACAGGTCCTCGAAGCCGTCCCCGTGCCGGTAGAAACTGATAATCTCGCCGTCGGCCCGCTGGATGTTGTCGGTCTTGTAGGGGTCGCCCGAGACCCGTTCAAGGGCCTCTTGACGGGTCATCTCGATCCGCGTGATGGGCACATCCTCCTTGACGATGCGGTCCATCTCGGCCTCGATCCGCTCAAAATCCTCCGGCCGAATCGGCTCGTCCAGGTCGATGTCATAAAAGAAGCCGTCCCGAACGGTGGGCCCGTAAACCAGTCTGGCGGCGGGCCACAGACGGCAGATCGCCTCGGCCATGACGTGGGCGGCCGTGTGACGCATTACCTCCAGACCCTCGGGATCCTTGCCCGTCAGAACGGTCAATGGCGCCGCGCCCGCCACGGGCGTGGACACATCAACCAGCCGGTCGTCAAGACGTGCGGCCACGGCGGCCTTGGCCAACTGCGGCCCGATCTGCTCGGTGATCGCGCGGATGGTGGTGCCGTCCGGTACCTCCAGTGTCCGGCCGTCGGGAAGTCGAACTTCAGCCATCTAGCTTACCAGCCCCGCGTTCCATGCCGTTATCCTGCCTTTCGAGAACACCCCACTGTGTCCGTTGCAGTATATTCCGACCGCAAAACCTGTCAAGAAAGCAGGTTCAAGATTTCGCCCGGCCGCTCGACAATCGTCTCCACCCCAAGCCGGGCCAAGGCCGGGCGTCCCCGAAAGCCCCACGCCGCGCCCACGAAACGCACACCCGCGTTTTCGGCCGTTTCATAGTCGATCTCGCTGTCGCCGATGAACAGGGCCTGGTCCGAGCCGATGCCGAACGTATCGAGCACCCGTCGCGTGCCCGTCGGATCGGGCTTCACGGGGACCTGAGGCCCGACACCCACAATGGCATCGAACAGTCCGTCCGCAAAGTAGTGACCCATCACCTTTTCGGCCTGGGGCTGGTCCTTGTTCGTCACCACCGCGACTCGAATCCCACGGCGATGCAACTCGGCCAGAGCCTCTTGCACCCCTTCGTACACGCGACTGCGATCCATGCAGTGCGCCTCGTAATAGGGCATCATCACCTCGATCAGCCGACCGTGCAGGTCCTGATGGTCGGGCCCCAGCGCGCGACTGGCGAAGATATCCACCCCGTTGCCGATCATCCGGCGGCACACCTCGGCCGGATGCTCCGGCAGACCCAGCCGGCGCAATCCGTAGTTCATCGCCGCCGTCAGGTCGTCCAGCGTGTCCACCAGCGTGCCATCCAGATCGAACAATATCGCCCGGTACCGCAAATTCACGTCCCTTTGTCCATACGATCCACATAGTTCCTCGCCTCCCCACGGCTCCAGCACGGCCATATCCCGCACTGGCGGTGGGACGGGGCAATGGGGCGGCTATCCGCCGATTTTGCCTTGCCTTGGACCGCGCCGGCGCTTATACTGGTTTTAGAGCATAACAGCATTTCCCGAAGGAGCAATGCCATGAACGTTTGTCTGGTCCTCAAGAAAAAGGGTGGGGCCCGCAAACCGTTTACCCTTCCGGACTCGGTTACCGTCATCGGGCGGCGCCAGGAGTGCGATTTGTGCATCCCGCTGATGGTGGTCTCCCGGCGTCATTGCCAGATCAACCTGGACGAGGGCAAGCTGAGGATCCGCGACTTGGGCTCGCGAAACGGTACGTACGTGAACGGCCAGCGGGTCGAGGAGACGGAGTTGTCGCCCGGCGATGAAATCCGGATTGGACCGCTGCAGTTCTCCGTGCAGATTGATGGTGTGCCCGCGGACGATTCGGATATCCTGTCGCCCCCCACGCACATCGCCGAAGCCGAGCAGGGAGCCTCGGAGGTCCAGGAGGTCGGCGTGGCCGCTGATGCTCAGGATAAGGACGATCCCTTCGCGGATTTGGATGATTTGGACGACCTCGACGAGTTGATTAACCTCGACGACATGGACAGCGCTATCGACACGATGCGCGACTCGATGGGCGACGTATCCCAGAAGGCCCAGGAAGACGAACAACGGCCCATTTGAAGCATTGTGACCCCGGCGATGACTCCGCCGGGCGCCACCCCGACCCGCTCAAGGACCGTCGGCGGGTGAGGCTGTCGCAACCACGTTGACTCGTTTGATTTCGCCCCTCGACCACCTGTTCGGTTATACTCAACCCCATGGCGAAAGACCTGACCGGCATGCCGTTTGAACAGATCGAAGCCTTTGTGAGCGAACTCGGGGGCAAGCCATACTACGCGCAATACCTGTTCGCCGCCATTCATGCCAAGGGCGTGGACGATGTCGCGCAGGTCACGCCCTTGCCGAAGGCCTTTCGCGGCACGCTGGCCGAGCGTGGCTATCGCATCGAGCGGCTGCATCCGGTCGAGCATCACACCGACCCGGATGGCACCGCCAAGCTCGTCTTCGACGTGGGCGACGGCCAACGGATTGAATCGGTAGTGCTCACCGACGGCGATCGGCGGACCCTGTGCCTGTCGTGCCAGGTGGGCTGCCGGATGGCGTGTCGCTTCTGCGCGACCGGCAAGCTGGGATTCGCCCGATCCCTGGGCGCCGGAGCCATCGTCGAACAGGTCTACCAGGCCGCGGCGCGGTGCGGCAGGATTCACAACGTGGTCTACATGGGCATGGGCGAGCCCTTCGACAATACACAGGCGGTGCTGGATTCGATCCGTATCCTGAACCATCCGCTGGGGCTGGGCCTGGGTCAGCGGCACATTACCCTCAGCACGTGCGGTCTGCCCGAGGCCATCCGCCGGTTTGCCCAACTGTGCTGGCAGGTCCGCCTGGCCATCTCGCTGCACGCCCCGGACGATGCGTTGCGCCGTCGGCTCATGCCGGTGGCGGGCAAGGTCCCCCTGGCCGAGTTGCTTGAAGCCGTGCGCGAGTACCAACGTATCACGCATCGCCGCGTCACGTTCGAATACTGCCTGATGCGGGATGTGAACGATAGCCCGGCCCAGGCCCGCGACACGGCCAACCTTCTGCACGAACTGAACGCCGCCGTCAACCTCATCGAATTCAATCCGCATCCCGGCTGTGGCTACAAGCCGAGCGACCGCGACCGGATGCACCGCTTTCGCGATGTGCTGGGTCGCACGGGGATTGAGACGGTCATCCGCTACCGCCGGGGACGAAGCATCAAGGCCGCCTGCGGCCAACTCGGCGCGGCCTGGCTGACCGACGGCGCGAGCCATGGCAATTCGGCGTCACCACGCGACCAGGCATCCGATCCATGACGAACCCCCAGGCGGGCAAGGCGGGCTTTGCCTACGCGGTGTTCATTATACACACGCCATGCCACCCGGCTCCCCAAAGGGGCGACACCGTCGTCGTCATTACGAGCGACGTGGTGCGGCGCGCAGCGAAGCACCGCGGACCGAGGAATCTGTTCTTCCGCGTCGCGCAGCGACACCACTGATGCTGTTGCGGCTCCGTATCGGGTGCCTTGTGGAAGCGCTGTTCGAACCGATCCCTCCACTCCGGGCCTTCGGCCTTGCGGTCGGGATGACGGTCGTGTGGCCTACGGAATCGTCGGGTGGCAGCCTTTTGCCGAAGGCAAAGGGCTGGCCCGAACCACCACGTCCGGCTCTTTGATTCACATGGCGAATCAAAAAGCCGCCACCCATCGGGACTCCATGACGGCCACACGTCCGCGCGTCGGGTGAGCCGTGCCGCACGGGCCATGGGGTTTTGCCACAGAGGGCA
>DSDH01000293.1 GCA_011055475.1 Phycisphaerales bacterium
ATGCACGAGTTTCATCTGCAAGGCAAGTTCAAGCTCCGTTTCGACCAGCTCAACCCCGCCGTCGTCCTGAAGAACCTGTTCTCGCTTCAGTCGGCCGTCAAGCTGCTGGTTACCATCCTCAAGCTGGTCTTCATCAGCACCATTGTTTACCTCTATCTGCGCAACCGGCTCAACACCCTCGCCGCTCTGCAGTGGGCCTGGTCGCTGGACCTGCTGGGCGGAATCGCCCGCCTGATCCTGGGCGTGCTGATCCGCCTGTGCGTGGGGCTGTTGATCATCGGCGTGGCCGATTACATCTTTCAGCGATGGCGCCACACGGAAGGCCTCAAGATGAGCAAGCACGAGGTCAAGGAGGAGCGCCGCAGCACGGAAGGCCCGCCGGAGGTGCAGCGGCAGATCCGCCGCAAGCAGTTCGAGGCCGCGATGCGTCGGATGCTCCAGAAGGTGCCCAAGGCCAACGTCGTCCTGGTCAACCCCACCCACGTCGCGGTGGCCCTGCAATACGACCCGAAGACGATGCACGCACCCGTCGTGGTGGCCAAGGGCGCCGACCACCTGTGCGAGAAGATCAAGGAGGTGGCGCGGGCCTACGGCGTGCCGATCATCCGCCGGCCGAGCCTGGCCCGCGAACTGTATGCCACGGTGGACCTGGATCGGCCCATCCCCGACAAGCTGTTCGTCGCCGTCGCCGAAATCCTGGCCCTCATTTACCGGCTGCGAGCCCAGAAACGTTGAAACGCCGGCGGTCCCGACGGTATAGTACAGGCTCGTTGGACAGAAAACATGAATAGCCAAACGCCCATCCAAACGCGCTCGCGTCGCCGGCCCTGGCTGGCTCGCCGGGGTTTTGCGGCCGGTTCGTTGCTTGCGGCTGTGGCGGCGGGCTGGGTCTTCGTGCCCCCCGCGCGGGTCCTGGATCTGCTGCTGGTGGTGGGGTTCTGCCTGGCGTTGGCGGCGCTGC
Source organism: Phycisphaerales bacterium (assembly GCA_011055475.1). Lineage (GTDB taxonomy): Bacteria > Planctomycetota > Phycisphaerae > Sedimentisphaerales > Anaerohalosphaeraceae > DSDH01. Next base: position 962 of record DSDH01000293.1, read on the forward strand.
TGGCGGCGACGCTGGCACGACAAGCGGTCGAGCTGGGGGCGTTGCCGCGGTTGGCGGCGGCCGCGGCGCTGCTGTATGCGGCCCTGGCCGTTGGGGCCACGCGGAGCATGTTCCGCACGGGCCAGGCCGGGACGGTATTGGATATCCTGTCCGCACCGATGGGGTCTCTGCCGTCGGCCTGGCAGTGGATGCCGCTGATGGCGACGGCACTGATCGTCACCTGGCTGGTCTTGCGGGCGGCCGGGCGGGTCCGCCGCCAGGCCCTGGAATACGCGGGGCGCGACGCCCTGGTCCGGCGGGCGGGCATCGCCGCCGAACGGCAGCTCGGTACGCTTACCGAGCCCCAGGCCCGGCATCACCGCCAGGATCTGCTACGGGAGGTCCGCTTCTATCGCGACTTGGCCGGGGTCGCCCAGGTCCTGGGGGGGTACGCCGTGGTCGTTCTCGTGGTCGTCATCGTGGCGTTGCTGGCCCCCGGTCGGCCGGCTCCATGGGCAACGGATCCGCGCGGCGTCGCGACCGCCTCGGCGCCCGTTTCGGGTCTGGCGATCCTGGTGTTCGGCGCCGAGGTGCTGGTGGCGTTCTCGGCGGCGGCTTCCTTGAGCAAGTCGTCCCTGGCCCGACGCACCAAGGCCGCCATGACACGCCCGGCAGCGCAGCGTCTGACCGTCGTTTCCCCGGAGGATGGCCGGGAGGATACCGTCGAATTGCTGAATCCGGACTTCGTGACCGTTTCGCAGGCTCAGGCGTTTGCCGCGGAACCGCGGGAGGTGATCGCCACCTTCGAGCCGGAGCAGACCGGCGACACCGAGCAGCCGCGATCGGATGACCGGGCCGAATCCTATGCCACCATCCAGGAGTACTACCGCACCGTTGTCGAGCGGATCGAGGCCCTGGGGCGCGGAGGCGCGGTCCTGCTGGTCGGCCGGGATCGGGCCGCCCTGCCCGTGACCGTGGCGGTCAACGTCGCCCTGCAACTGGCTCGACGGGGTCGTCGGGTGATCCTGGTGGATGCAGACCCCCAGCGCGGCGCCCTGGCCGAGGTGTTCGACGCGGAGGACGGATCGGGAGCCGATGCGGTCGGCCCCACCTGCATCGAAGGGATCGGGCTGTGGATGGGAGACCGCGCCGGTCTGTTCGAACCGGGTGGGCTGATGGGGGTCTGTTCCCAACTGAACGATCAAGCCGACTGCGTGCTTGCCTACGTGCCCTGTCTCGATCACGTCCCCGGCCCGGCGGAGCCACCGGCCGGGTCGATTCACGCGCTGCTGTTTCAGCAGGCCGCGGGCGAGCCCTCTCCGGACGAGGTGGAGACCCGGCTGGGGGTAGGCGTGCAAGCCGCGTTTCCTTCGCCCGGTCAAGCCGTCACCTCCTGACCGGAGGTCCCGCGTGCGTTACGACAGCGTGGTCAGGCCGGACAATTGACTGTTGATCAACGCCAGCATCCTTTCCAGCCGGGCGAACTTGGCCACCAGGCGCTGCTCTTCGGCGTCCAGGCGGGTCTGCTCGCGCTCGATCCGCCCGTTCTGATTCTTGATCGTGTCCGCCAACGCATCCTGGGCCACCGGCATTGTGCCGTTCACGCTGTCCAGCATGTTGTCCACGAGTTCGTAAACCGCCCCGACGAAGCCCTGTTTGACACTGATCGTGGCCGTGTACGTCCCGTCCGTCGTCAAACCAACGGTGAACTGAAGGTTGTTCTCCGGGTACAGATAGTTGTTGCCGCTGTTGGTGGTGCTGTTGCCCGTCACCGTGTTGCCGTTCCACGTGGCGTCGCGGGCGTCGGCCTCGGTTTCGTCGCGGCCCCAGATCTTGGCTGAAGTGATCGCCCCTCCCGAGACGACGACCTTCACGTTGTACGTCCCGGCGGTGGTGGAGCCCGCGGCGCCGTAAAACTTGATGGTCGCGCTGTCGGAGGCCCCGGTCTTTTGCGCCCCCAACAACCGCAGCACGCCCAGGTAGTCCTCGACGATCGCCTCGTCAAAGGTCGACTCATCCAGCTCCAGCATACCATCGGCGCCGATGTCCAGACCGATATCCTCCGGGTCCATGAAGCTGTCGTTGCTGCCGAAGCCGCTGGCGGCGGTCTGGAACGGCTGCTTGATCCGGCTCCAGATGGTGGTCACGAAGTAGTCGGTCGCGAGAATGCCCCGGCTCGTCCCGTCGGGCGCAAACTTGGTCTGCTCCTGGATATACATGACCACGGTGTTGTAGGCGGTGATCATCTCGTTGAGCTTGTCCTTGAGCGATGCGGTATCCCGCGTCAGGGTCAGATCGACGGTTTCCCCGACGGCGGTGGTGTCGTGCAGGTGCAGCGTGACGCCCGTGATGACATCGTCGATCGTGTTGGAGCTGCGCCTGATCCAGCCGTCCTCGCCCTGGGTCTGGGTGCTGATGCCGTGATCGCCGGCGGTGGGACCCAGCATATTATTGGTCAGGACGATTTCGGGCACGTTGCCCGCCTCGGTGGAAAAGGTGAAGGTCAGCGCCGAGCCGCTGTCGGACGGCGGGGTGCCGCCGACCGTCACGCCGCCGACCGTCTGGATCGTGCTCAAGGCGTTCAGCGCCGCCTGGATCGTGGCGATGTCATCGTTGTAGTTCAAGTCGCCCGTCTCCTCGCCGTTGAAGTACAGCCGGTACGTGCCGCTCGTCGCGTCGCTCAGGCTCGTCAGCGCCTGCACTTCGGCGGACGTGCTCGCGGGATAGCCGTCCACCCGGATCTTGCTGTCCTGGGCGTTCTTGCTCTCGGTCCACGTAGCCGGCAGCAGGCTCGTCAGCGTCGAGGCCTCGCTGCCGCCCTGCGTGTTCTGGCTGAACGTCGGCAGCGTCAGCAGCGCGGTGGAATCGGTCCCCGGCACGAAGCTCAGGGTGATGTCCAGGTTGCTCGTGCCGCTGAACTTATCCGTCAGGGTGATGATCCCGTCCGCGTACGTCGCCGAGACCGACTCATTATACGCCTTCTCGACCTCGCGCAGCACGTCCTCAATCGTCGTGTAGCGTGTCACATCGAAGGTTACGTCGACGGCGGTGCCTTCATGCGTCGTGCCCGTGATACGAATCCGATCCGACGTCGAGCCGCTTTCCATCTCACCGGTGAAACCGTCCAGGTCCCTCAGCCTCGTCGTTACGGTCGCGTTGTCGCCGGACCGTTGCAGCGCCGTGTCGGCTTTCCAGACCTCCGTATTGCTCGCGTTGATGGTGATCTGGTAGTCCGAGCCGCTGTCCTGGCCGTTGAGCACCAGATGGTAGGGCGTCGCGCTGCCGTTATCATGCTTGAGCAGGGTGGCCGTGACGCCCGGGTTGTCCTGGTCGTTGTTGATCAGCCCGACCAGGTCCTCCAGCGTCGTATCCTCCGTGGTTTGGATCTTCAGTTCCTGGTTGTTATACGAGATGAAGAGCGTCCCGGCCCCCACGTAGGTCGTCGCATTGGCGAACCCCGAATGAATCCATCGCTCGGAGGTGGCCAACTGGGCGATCTCCACCTCGTGGTTGCCCTCCGCCGCCTTCGATGCGGCCTCAACCGTCATCACATCCGCATCGCTGGTCTTCGCCACGTAGGACCGGAGCTGGCTGCTGTTCGAGAGGGCCCGCGCGGCCGTGCGAAACGCCTGGAGCTTGCCGGCCAGCTCATCCATCGCGTCCTTCTTCTGCTGCGTCTTCTCCAGGTCCTGCTGCATAAGGCGCAGCCGCCGGCTGTTGACCTCCATCAGTTGCTGGATCAACGCGGCCGTATCGATCCCCGTCGCCAAGCCGGGCAGTCTCAGTTCGCCCATGGCTCCATTCCTTTCACACTCTATTGATCCACCGGTCGCGGCCGCCCTTGCGGGCCTGCTTCACCGACCGGCCACCTTATACGCCCGCGCCGACGCCGCGCTGCTCCAACAACGACCGCCGCAGCGTTCGAGCCCGGGCATGGTCCGGGTCGCGCCGCAGTTGGCGCTCGCAGGCCTCCAGGGCGCGGTCCACCTGGCCCAGCCGGGCCAGGGCCACGGCCCGCCCATATTCCAGGTCCGCGACATCCTGCTGCTCGTTCGCCGCCTCGTCCAGGTACACCAGCGCGTGGTCGGGCTCGTCGGCCGCTAACGCCCGCTGCGCCGCGGCAACCATCGCCTCGGCTCGGGCCCGGCCGACCAACATCCAAAGACATCGGCTGGATGGCGGCCGCAATGTAAGCGATTCGAGCAGACGGGCCCGATAGTGATCGCCATAACACCGAAACGGCGTGCCGAAGCGGCCCCCATGCACCTGCGCCAGGGCGTAAAACGTCATCATCACGTACTCATAATACACCTGGGTCCGAAGCCGCGGATCGGCGATCTCGGCCAGCGGCGGGCACAGGGCCTGCGGCCGATAATCCCGGACCATCTCGTCCAGCACGCGGGCGGTGATCTCGTTGCGGCTCTGGAAGCGGTGCGACAAGCCCATCCCACTGAACCGGTAGTAGTACGGCCTGTGTAAATCGACCCGTCGAAACCGGATTTGGAGGGCGTGGCGGCAGAGAAACACAAAATCCTCCACCGTCTCGACCTCCTCGTATGATCCCACCCGTTCAAACAGCGACCGGCGGATCAGGCTGCCGGGATTCGGGATCGGGCTTCGACCCGTGCGAAACAGCACCGGCGGCAGGGTGCGAGAGTCGCCAAAGTCCGAATAACTCCACTCCCGCCCGAGCGCCCGGCCGGTCTCATCCACCAGCGTGAGTTTCGACGGATAGAAGAAATCGACCTCGTTCTCACCCGCCGCGGCGGCCATCATATCGGCCAGGTATTCCGGGCTCAGGGCGTCGTCGCTATCCAGCACGAGGATGAACTCCCCGTGTGCCTCGGCCAGGGCCCGGTTGCGGGCCGCCGCCGCGTGCCGGTGCGGCTGGCGGATGTAGCGTATCCGCCCATCGTCGAACGACCGCACGACGCATTCGGTATCGTCCGTGCTTCCGTCGTCCACGATCATCAGCTCGAAATCGCCGAACGTCTGACCCAGGGCCGAGGTGATGGCCCGGCCGATCGTGTCGGCGCTGTTGTATGTGACCATCTCAATAGTCACGGCCGGCGCGCGCTGTGCCGGCGGTTCCTCGCACACCGGCTGTGGCCGGCAGAACACCAGCGGCACCTCCTGGTGACAGCCCGTCGGCACAAAGCCGTCATACGCCTGCACATCAATCCGCACGCCCTCGTCGAACAACGCCGCCAGTTGATCCGCCCGGTACCGCTCATCGACTCCGGCCCGGTTCACGCAGACCGTCTGCACAAGATTCACCGGGTTGCAGAACGTCACCGATTGCTCGAAGGACAGCAGCCATGGCCGCTCCTGGGCGATCCGCCCGGCCTGGGCGGCCAGAACCCCCTCCAACTGGTTCGGATTGTTGAACGCCTGCCCGGCCAGCAATGCCTGCAGGTCCGCCCGCCGGTACACGCTGCTGGACACCTCCAACGGGTACGCGAAATCGTGCTCGGCCGTGCGCCAGTCCCACCGCAGGACCCCATCGGCCGACCGCTCGAACCGCGGCGGCCGCGTGGGTCGGTCGTGCATGTAGTCGTACCGCACGTTCATGCCCAACCGTAGGGAAAAACCCGCCGCCGTCGGCTGGGATGTCAGGTACTGCGTCACCCTCGCCAGGTCGAAATCCCGCACGAACAGATTGTCGTCCACGAGAAACAGAACGCCCGGCGCAAGGTCCAGCAGCCGCAGGATCTGGGCCCGGAAGTCCGCTTCGGGGATGAAGGTTATATCGGTGTTTCGTTCCTTCACATGCTCATACTGCCGGCGATGGCGGTCGGTCGTGGCCTTGAACAGCACGGCCACGCGCAGATCGCCGCCGCGCAGGTGCCGCCGCAGCGAGTCGATCACCCCCTGCAATTGCATCGCCCGATCCTTGCTGAAGATCAGGGCCAGCAGGCTGTCCTGGTCCGCCGGATTCATGTGCTATCCAGGTCCGTCCCCCATACGATGATGCAGTTTTTCGGATGCGTCAGCGGTTCCTCCGGGAAGACCCGCGACCCGGGAATCATCCCTGTCAGTTCATGCGCCTTGTACGAGCGGCATTCCGGCGGCGTGATCTCGTTGTAGGTGATGTAGCCCCGGCTGGACCGCCGAATGACTCGCTCCAGGTAGATGTCCTGCAGCGGGCGGGACAGTTCCGTAAAGGCATAGTTGCTGATGACCAGATCGTAGTCCCCGGCCTCCAGCTCGTTCATCGTCAGGAAGCGCAACGTCGAGCGGAGGATGAAATGATCCAGGTATCGCTGCGCCAGATTCAGGGCGGGCCGGATGTCCACCAGGCAATAGGATTTCGGTGCGAAGAACGCGTTGATGATCCGACATTGGCCGCCATAGCCGACGCCGATCTCGCCGATGCGCAGCCCGTCCAGGGTCTTGAAATGCCGCTTGAGGTCCAGGAGCACCTTGATATATCGCAGTGTCGTCGGCGAAAACGTCCCGATGCCGGGGTAGTCGCAGGTCGTCGGGCCGCCGTACAGATCGTTCTCGCGAAAGTCGTCCATCCGCCGCATCAGCTCCGGGTCCCGGGCGATGATCTGCAGATACTGGGCCCCCTGCTCTCGGGTCACGTGTTCCAGGATCCGGGTATACAGTGGATTGCGCCGGAAGGTGCTGAAGACCCGGTCATCCAGGCTCGCCTGGAGGCATACCTGTGGGTAGGTCCGGTTATCCGACAGGGCCGCCGGCGGCGTCCGCCGGCCCCCGCCCGGTGGATGCTGGATGGAATCCCGGCGCGGAGCCGGGGACAGCTTCTGTCGAGGCTCACCGGATACGACGGCCGTTGAGCCGGCCGTTTCCCGCACCGGGCAGGCCGGCAGGACTTGGGTGGAAGAGGGCGCCCGGCCCGCGGAGCTTGTTTGGGCGGCACCGACAACCGAGCGCTGGACGGCAGGCGCGGGCGACGCAGCCCCCGCCGCGCGGGCTGCCTGAGCGGCGCAGCGGTGGACAAGCTCGTGATTCAGCCCTCGGGCCATCGCCTGCTGGAAGCTCTCGTGAGCCGCCGCGTACTGCTGGTACTCATACTGCGCCAGGGCATTCCAATACGGCTCGATGGCCGCGCTGATCGACGGCAGCGTGGCCGGCAGTGCATAGAGCTCGGCCATCTCGGAAAACCACAATAGCCGCCGCGGCGCCGGTTCACCGGTCGGGATCACGCCTTCCCACTTGGTGAAAAACTTCGAGATATCCGCCCGGCTCGTCTGGGCGTTGGCCTGTTTCTGCGCATCCAGAACATTGTTGTGAACGACCAGGCACCCCGGCAGCGGGATAAGCTGCTTTCCCGCCTCGTAGAGTTTCAAACACAGGTCCGCATCCGCACAGTAGAACGCGTACGATTCATCGAGCCCGCCCACGGCGTTGAAGCAGTCCCGGCGGACCAAGCCGTAATTCATCAGGAGCCTTTGCCCGTGCGTGAAGTCGATGCCGAACTTGTCCCAGTCGGGTCGGGCGTAAACGTTTTTGTAGAAGAAAATGCCGCCGGCTACCACCGAGGGCAGTGAATCCAGATAGCGAACGGCCCGGGTAATGCCCTCTCGCTCGAAAACGATGTCGTCGCTGGCGTACATGGCGTACCGTCCGCGGCCCTTGCCGAAGCCGAAGTTGTACAACACCGGCCAGCCATGCCGCCCCGGACCGAGGTGTGTGGCCTCATCGTACACCTGCGCGATTCCATGTCGGGCCAGGACCTCCCGCGTTCGGTCGGTCGATGCGCCGTCGACAACGATAACCTCGCAGGATATCCCCTGAGCCGCGGTCTTGAGCGACTGGAGCATGGCATCCAGCAATTCGGCCCGGTTCTTCGTACACACCACCAGACTCACATCCGGGCCGGGGCCGCTGCCCTCGGCTGTCTGCTGGCTCCCTGCCGCGGGCGCCCTTGCACCCGCGGACTGCATCGACGAGGCCCTGGCCACCGCCGGCGTCCTGACAGTGGACACCGCCGCGCTTCTGGGCCCCGATCGCGACTCCTCCAACACCCGCTCGTAGAGGCGTTCATAGGCCGCGGCGGTCTGCCGGTGGTCGAATCGCTCCAGCACGTTTCGCCGGGCGCTGTCGCCCATCCCGCGCCGCAGGGCCGCATCGCCGAGTACCCGCCGCATCGCCTGGACGGTCATCTCCACGTCGCGATAGCCCGTGATGTAGCCATCCCGGCTGGACCGCACCAGCTCCGGCACGCCCCCCGTGGCAAACGACACCACCGGCACCCCGCAGGCCATCGCCTCCAGCACCACCAGTGGGCAATTGTCCGCCAGCGCCGTGTAGAGGAACACATCCAACGTCGAATACGCCTCGGCCAGTAGCTCTTCATCGTGGATCGGCCCGAGGTTGAACCATCGCGGATCGTTCGTCTCGGCCTGGCCGCCGATGTGCACGAACACGCAGTCGATGCCCGCCGCGTGCAACGCATCGACGACCGCCTGTGTGTACGGTCCCCCCTTCCACGAATTGGCCATCGTTCCGCCGTTGGCCGCTGCTCCCACGCACAGCCGATCCTGCGGCAGACCGAACCTCGCCCGCGCCGCCCGCACCTCCCGCGGGCTGAACACCCGCGTGTCCACCCCGTTGTAAATCAGCTCCAGCGGATGGTCCCGCAAGACGCTCTTTTGCACAAAGTCATACAGCCATCGCGATGGCGTCACCACCCACAAACGGCTGCGATCATAGATCCCCTTCTTGTCGCGCAGGAGCCGCGCGGAGCTGTCTACGGGCAACGCGTATTGCAGATCGAGCTGCGGGCAGGATTCGCACCCCGTCTGCCATCGTGGGCACCGCAGGGAATAGGCACAGTGCCCCGTGATCGCGAACATGTCGTGCAGCGTCCACACCGTGGGCCTGGCCTGGGAGAGTCCCGGCAACGAGAAGGGATTGAAGTAATGCCCGTGCAGATTGTGCAGGTGCAGCACGTCGGCGGTCTTGACCAGCGGATGATCGGGGAGCCTGTCGCTGCCGCGCAGATGATAGTCCAGCAGCCCCTCCCGCGCCGCCTGCACCCGTCGCTGCATGTCCGGCTCGATGGCAAAGGTCCCCACGTGCGGCGCATCGCTGTTCTTCGTGCCCACCAACAGCCTCGCCTCGTGCCCGGCCTGCCGCTGGGCCTCGGCCAGACGCCACGCCACCTTGGCGGCACCCCCGGCCACATCGTGGGTGTTGATGTGCACGATCGTGCGTCGCCGCCCGGCCTCAGACGCCTCCGCAGGCCGCGGCGGCGTCGGGGCCATCGGTCGGCTCGACCCGCCGAAATACGCGTTG
>DSDH01000290.1 GCA_011055475.1 Phycisphaerales bacterium
AACTCGTCCGAAATCCTGTATCTGTTCTTGGTGTTGGTCTTCTTCATCCCTGAACCCTTTCAAAGGCACCAGCGCCTTTGACTATATCGGCCATTCAGGGGTTTTTCGGATAGGCTCTAAGCCAGCCGGGTATTTGGGAAGGGGTCCGCCGAGCGGCCAAGGGAAGGCCGACATATCGGCGGTATCCGGCAATGACCGGCTGCCGAAGGGCTATCGGCCAATTTCACGGGGGTCAGAGTACTGCGAGACCGTCTCAAGGCGGCTCTTTTTTTGCGCTCGTTGATGCCTTTCCGCGGGCCTTTGGGGTGCTTGAAGTCGTCTTTCCGGGTCATCCGGCCTTGCCTAAGCCGCCGTCCACAGCGTATCCTTGGCGCGCCTTACAATGCAATGACACTCACAAGGACGGGCCGCTACTATGACCCGATGGGACCACGGACTGGCGCAGTCAAAGACCCCGGTGCCGCTCACGCCGCGTCAGGAACTGAGGTTCATGGCCGTCATGGTCGCTCTGACCGCCGGGTTGGGGCTCTATCTTCTTCTTACGAGCGTGCTGATCGCCGACGATGGGATGTACCACATCAGGCAGGCTCAGCGGCTCATGGATTCGGGCGGCAAGCCACCGCAGATCAATTTCCTCGGATATTCCTGGCTCGTGGCGCGTGCTTGGCGGCTGGCCACGACGTTGGGGGCCGACCCAGGCGGGCCGACGTGGATCTACACGGCCCAGGCGGTGACGCTTCTTTGCCGCGTGCTGGCGGTGCTGGTGTTCTATCGTTTGGGGCGAATCCTGGTGGAGCCCAAAGATTGCCTGGTGGGAATGCTGGTTTTGATCGCCTTGCCCGAACCGGCCCATTGGGGCAGCGATGCGCTGCGGGACTGGCCCTCTGCACTATTCATCGGGCTTGGGCTGCTGACCGTGATACGCGGCATCCTGACCGAACGGACGCGGTGGTTCGCCGCCGCCGGTGTGCTGTCGGGCCTGGGGTGCGCGGTGCACCTGGTGGCGGCACAAGGGGCGTTGCTGGGGACGTGCTGGCTCGGGTGGCGTTGGTTGCGGCCGGCGGCGACGGGCTGGACGCGCAGGCGTTTGCTGATGGCGGCAGGGGGCTTGTGGGTGTGCTTTGCCGGGGCGCTGTGGGTGGTCGGGGCCAAGCAGGGATTTGTCATTCCCGAACGATTCAATGTGATGGACGAAGGGGCAGACGCTGCGGCGGGATTCGATGCTCGGGCGTCGTTGCGGCAGGAAGCCGGCTGGTCGCTTCAAGAGGTGGTCACCGGTGCAGGACGTGTGATCCGGGGGCTGGCCGCAACGGTTGAGGCTCTGGCCGAGAACCTGATGTGGTTTTTCGCCGTCGCGGCGGCCATTGGGGGGATCGGTCTGATTCGCTCGCGGCACCGACGGATCGAACGTTTCATGGTGGGTGGCCTGCTGCTGGTCAACGTGCTGTTGTGCGTGGCGCGATACGTGTGGGTGGAGCCGCACGTCAGCCGACGATACATGCTGACCCTGACGGCGGTGGCGTGTTTCTATGTGCCGGCGGGGTTGCGGACCATGGCCGGGTGGTGGGTTTCACGCCGGAGCGCGGATAACGAGAAGACGGATACAACCACCGCCGCTAATCGAGTTTTTTGGCTTCTGCTGGTCGTGGGATTGAGCGTCTGTGTGCCGAAGCTGGTCCGCCCGATGCGCGTGGATAAGCAAGGCTACCGGGATGCCGCTCGGTGGATCGCGCGGAACACCGACGAGGGAACCGTGATCGCCGTGTTCGATCCACGGATCGCGATGTATGCCGATCGGGAGGGCGTGAGGTATGTCCCCGATCCGCAATTTGGGTATCTCCTTTTTCACAGGTCGGGCGACGGGCCCGATCGAGATGTCCGGCCGATGCCGGCGGACGTGGAGGTGGTCGTGGAAGACGTGCGACCCGGCCAATCGCGGCCGGATTTCGATGTGCCGTTGGAGGAGGCCGCCTCGTTTGCCCTCAAGCGTGGCTCATCGGCCAGGGTCGTCGTCAGCCGGGTGACGCAGTGAAGATGCCTATTGGCCGCGACCGGCGAGCACGACCGGGATGGTGCGCCACAGGATGTAGAGATTAAGCTGGACGCTGCGGCGTTGAATGTAGAGGTAGTCGTAGCGGATTTTGTGGCGGGGGTGGACGTCGTAAAGGCTGCGGATCTGGGCCAGACCGGTCAAGCCGGGGCGTACAGCCAGGCGGATGCCTTGGAGAACGCGATGTTGCTGGATCCGTTTGAGGTTTTCCGGGCGGGGGCCGACCAGACTCATCTCACCGCGGAGGATGTTGATGACCTGGGGCAGCTCGTCGAGCCGCGTCCGCCGCAGAAATCTACCGAGGGGGGGCACGCGGGGATCGTTTCGCCGCGCGGGTGTGAAGGATGAGCGCGGTGCCGGACCGCAACGCATCGTCCGGAACTTGTAAAGCGTGAAGACCCGCCCGTCCTTTCCGGCGCGGTCCTGCGTGTAGAAGACAGGTCCCGGACTGGAGAGCTTGATGGCACAGGCGATCAGGAGCCAGGCGGGCGCGGTGATCCCCAGAAGCACACTGCTGCCGACGACGTCCAGAGCCCGCATAAGGAATTCCTGCACGTCGGTCTTTCGGCCGATGAAAGTGGCCAGGAACCGGGCCCGGCCGTTGCCGTTGAAGCCGTCGGACAGCAGGCGGGCATAGAGGCTTGGAGCGAAGTAAACGTCGGTCTTGAGTTGCTGAAGGAGATGCAGCAGCAGGTTGAGGGTCCTTTCGTCGTGGATGCGCTTGCAGAGGATAATCTCGTCGAATTCCGGGTAGTTCGCGAGGTCCTCAAGATGGTCTGTCCGGAGGGTCTCGACGCGCTTGCCGCGGGTGAAGACGTCGGCCTGGCTGTCGGACCCCACCAATACAACGCGGCGTCGGACGGCGTCAGCCCAGCTCAGGATCAGAGCGTGCAGACTGAACAGGCCGAGGACGGTTAAGCCAAAGGCGATCAGCAGGCCCCCGCTGGGGAAAGAGCCCCATCGCATGCGAAAGATGTACAGGAAGGCGGCGGCCAGGCATCCGGCCAGCGTGGCACCGCAGGCAATACGACCGAAGACCTGCCAGTACGAGCGAAACCGCCGCTTGTAGGTCCCGACCAGACCCAGCAGGAGCACGTGGAGCACGGCCAACAGGAGGTAGGCGTGGCGGTATTGCCAGAGCCGCGGGCCGACGAGTTCGGCGGCGCTGCGGATGTAGAAGGCCAAAGGCAATACGGCGGTAATCACGGCCACGTCGAGCAGGATGAGAAGCACACGGCCTGTAGGTGAAAGGCCGCCCTGAACCGGGTGCATCGCAGGGCAGGCGGCCGGTACGAGAAGATGCTTGTCCCCCGTGCTCATGTCCGGTCGGGTGGAACGAAGCGGTCTTACCGGGCCGAGGGCTTCAAGGACCTCGGCTTGGCGGCGGGGCTTGTCAATTTCTGGAGGTGCTGCTCCCATCGGTCTTCCACGATCCGTCTTGAGAAGTGTTTTTGATATACTCGAAAACATCGCTGCTGCAAAGAGCGAAGTTGGTTCGGCTGGGCCAAGAGTCCGCGTAACCAGTGCTCGGCGGACTCGGGTGCGTTCGGGTCGAAAACATGGCCGACTTGGTAACGGTGGATCCACTGGGCGGGAGCGGACTGCCGGTTACCGCAGAACAGCACGGGCCGGCCGGCCGCGAGCGACGCGAAGAACTTGCTGGGGACGACCGTGCCCGTCCATTCGGGCCGAAGACTGACGACGTGGATATCCCCCTGACGCAGATGGTCGGCGAGCTGTTCCGGATGCACGGGTTCCCACAGTTGGATGTTGCGATCGTCTTCTCGCAGGGATTGGGCCAGGCGGCGATCGGCCGGGCCAACGATGCAGAAAACGAATCGGATCGGCACGTCTCGCAGACGGCGGGCCAGGGCCAGGAGGGGCGTCGCATCGTGGGCGCGGCCGAGGCTGCCGGAGTAGAGCAGTTGGAGCCCGTTGCCGGCATCCGACGAACCCGGGTCTTCCGGTTCGGGGCCGTCCGGCTCGACATCGGTCAGCGCCCACGGGGTAAGGGTGACCTTGTCCGCGCTGAACGCGTACTTTTCAAGCCGGCTTCGCATGCAGGGACCGATGTCGGCGACCAGATCGCAGGCGCGGTACGCAGGCCGTAGGAGCCGCCGCAGAATCCGGGCGAGCAGGCCGTCACGACGGAGCAGCCCGTCGGCCTCGGCGGCCTCGGGATAGAGGTCGAAGCACCAATGTACGCGGCGGGTGCGCGGACGAAACCACTTCCAGGGCAGGGCCGCCAGGACGCTGAAGATCGGGTCGGTGCCGATCAGGACCACGTCGACGTCCGGCAGCGACCAACGGCGCAGGGCCGCCAGACTCCAGGCGGCGATGAGCCAAAGGGCGTTGAGTATGCGGCCGAGGGCGGCCTGCTGCGACAGGGGCGGCCGCCAGACGCGGCGGATATCAACGCCTTGCCACGCCTCGCGAGCGGGCAGGGAGGCGTGCGGATCGGCGTACAGGCGATTGGACGGCATGGCCGTGACGTGCCAACCGCGGCGGCTCAGATCGGCCGCCAGGTCGGCATAAAGGGCGGCGCTGACCACGGGGTCGGGATGGAAATAATGGTAGAGTATCAGGATTCGAGGCATTGAGCCCAGTCAACGGCAGAAGGTTCCAGGTTTGAAGAGGAGTCCTCGGCAAGGACCTCATCCGGTTGTGGCTCTTCGGGAATCTCCCCGCCTTCGAGCATCGCGCGATACACGGTCAGCATTCGGGCGGCCTGCCGGGGCCAGGTGTAGCGATCCAGCACAAGGCGGTGCCCGCGGCGGCCCAGCTTGTCGCGATGATCCGGGGACAGATCCAGCAGGTGCATCAGGCCCTCGGCCAAGGCCTCGGGTTGAGCAGGGCGACACAGGCCGGCTTGCGCGTGTACGATGTCGGGAAAACCGCACGCCGGGGTAACCAGGACAGGCCGGGCCGAGGCCAGCGCCTCGAGGACGGCCATGCTGAAGCCTTCGCTGTGGGAGGGCAGGACGAACAGGTCGCATCGAGCCAAGAGGTGACGTTTGGCCTTGATATGCACGCACCCGGGCAGCAGCACGTGCTCGGTCAGCCCCAAACGGTCGATCAGGCCGCGGATGTGGGTCATGTGCCCGCCATCGTCGATGCCGGCCAGGACCAGCAGGACATCGTCGAAGGAGGGCCGCTGGACCAACCGGGCCAAGGCAGACAGAAGGGCGTCGAGACCCTTTTCGGGGCTGATTCGGCCAATGAACAGAACTACGCGTCGGCCGCTCAATTCGGGAAAACGTTCTTCCGCACAGTCGGCATCGGGCAGTTGTGCGAATTGCCCGGCGTCGACGCCGTTGGGGACGATGGTCACGGGGCCGCGGTAGCCGGCTTGGCGAAAGGCGCCGGCCTCCGTACGGCTCAGGGCGTGCAGACAGTGAATTCCGCGGAAGATGGATCGGCCGAGACTGGCCAGAAACATCGCCTTCTTGAGCCGCTTGGCCCAGGTCCGCCGCAGGGCCCACGGCGACAGCTCCCCGTGTGGACTCAACAGGCAAGGGACGTCCGCACGGGCGGCGATGCGAACGGCGGCCCAGTTGGGATGCGACCAGAGGCCGTGAACGTGGACGAGATCAATGTCCCCAATCTCGTATTTCAAGGCCAGGGCCAGAGCCGGCGAGTAAAACCAGCCGTGGGGTCGTCGCATGTCGAAGACCCGCATCGATGGATTGGGCGATCCTATTCGACGACGGTCGGCGGCGTGGGCGGCGCTCCAGTAGGTCACGCGGTGCCCCCAGGCGGCCATAACAGTACCGAAGCCCGTGACCGAATGCACGTGGCCCGTCATGCGGGGGGCCATGCAACGCAGGACGTGAGCGATCTCCATGAGCTCAAGGTCCTTCCAATGGACATGCGGCGACGCCAACGCGTACGCGTGTGGCGACGCCGCCGCTCAAAACAGTGTATAGATGAATGGGGCCCAGGCACTGCCCGTGATCAACACCAAGCCGCCGAGCAACAACAACACCAGAATAATGGGCAGGAGCCACCACTTCTTATTGTGCTTGAGAAAGTCCCAAAACTCGGCCCACAGGCTGGTCCGTCGCTGGGCGGCCAGCTCGTGAAAGCGATCACGATCGGTCGGATTCTGCAATTCTGACGCTGCCATGATAGATCCGGTTCATCTCGTCAAAACGTTCGAAGCCGGCCGCCGGCGCGACGCGACCCGGCCGGCGACGATGCCATCATATAAATCTTCGTATTTCTCCACCATGGATTCAATGGAAAAACCCAAGACCATCGCGTAGGCGACGCGAGCGCGTTGTCGGGCGGCGTCCGGGTCGCCGAGAATCCGCTCAAGGGCCCGGGCGATGGCCGAGGGGGACGAGCCGTCCACGAAGACCGCCGCATCGAGGCCCGCCAGCCCGCGGTGGGCGGGGATGTCGGACAGGAGGAGGGGACAGCGGCAGGCCATCGCCTCCTGAACGGCGTTGGGGCAGCCCTCAAATCGGCTGAGATTGACGAAAACCGCCGCGCGTTTCATGTGGGCCCAGACGGTTTCAGGCTCCACGTGTCCCAGGAACCGGACGTGCTCGGCGATGTTGAGTTCGCGGGCACGACCTTCGAGTTCGGCCCGTTGCGGTCCGTCACCGCAAAGCACAAGGTGCGCGGGGGCGATCCGACGGAGCAGGGCAACCGCATCGAGCAGGGATGCGACGTTCTTGAGGGGCACAAGCCGCCCCGCGTACAGGATGCACCGAACGTTGCGTAGAGAATCGCTGTCGGGCGCGTCGTCGCCGGGGCCACAGCGCTCGATACGGTCGAGGGGGATACCGTTCGGGACGAAGTATCGCGGCACAGCCGGGCAGGTCTTCGCCCAGAGGTCGCACCCCTCGGAGGAGTTTGCGATGATCGCGTGGGCCTTTTTGCCCACTTGCGTTCGCAAGACGTTTTTCCATGCGCTGGGCCATGCTGGAACAGAGGTCTGCTCGCTGAGAATCCAGGGGATAGCGGTCAGGCGAGCCACCAGACCACCCAGGACGTCCATCTGCGGCGTCCAGGTGTGTATGACATCGGGTCGGACGCGGCGGGCCAGTCGCAGCAGGTCCCACAGCAAACGCGGATCGTGGTTCCGGCGAGGCCCCAGGCGGTGGAAGGTCAGACGCCGGCCAGGTTGTGCAGGCCCGCTGGGGCCGGGGTGAAGGTAGGCCACGTGAACATCGTAGCCTCGCCGCGCAGAGCGGCCGGCAAGATAGCCCATGTGAGCTTCGGCTCCGCCCCCGCTGGCGTGGCTGGTGATGTGCAGAATACGATGCGGTGCTTTGGCCGGATGGTCTGCCGGTTCGTGGACCTCCGCGACCTCGGCCGGATTGGACTTGGGCTCATGGGCCGGGCGGGGCCTGAACCGTCTCAGGCACTGAGCCAACAGCCAGACCGCCAAGGCGGTGGGCACGATACGGTAGACGATCCAGTAGAGGTGGATGAAGGTCGGGGTGCGGATCGCCGCGTAGGAATAGACGGCCAGCCAAGCGTACGGCCACACGGCCCAGAAACGATCCGGGCGGCGGGCATACCAACGGTGCAGGGCTCCGAAGAACATGCCGAGGAGTCCCCCCCGCAGAATCAGCTCGATCCAGTCCAGCCCGAGAATCGCCTGACCGATCGGGTTGAGTATGAAGAATCCTCCGGTGTCGGCCACTTCGTGTCTGTACCAGAGTTGGGGATGGATTTTCTCGAAGGGCAAGAGCTGTCGTGGCAGCAGAACTGTAATATCCGCCGCGCGGAGCTGCCAAGGCACATCGGGTAGTAAATGCGTGCGTTTGAGCCGGTAAAGGTCATAGGCCCCCGCGAAGCCGTTCTGAAACTCGTTCATCCGGGAAAAGCGGGACGCCCGATCGGCGTCGGTCCACCAGCGGCCCAGCGCCCTGAGGCCCTCCACAAAGTCAAGCTCGTTGCGAACGATGGGGATGGCCATGAACAGGATCAGGCCGGCAAGACCGCCGGCGAGAAGGACACCGAGAGGGATGCGCCGCACGAACGTGTGGTAGAGCACGACCAGAGCCAGCAACATGGCGGCCGTGTCGGTCCGTGCCTGGAGTCCGTGTACCCGCGTGCAGACCATCAGGAGGATCCAACCGAGCAGCACGACGCGGGCCCAGGGCCGGCTCCAGAATCGTATCAGGACGACCAGCAGAGCCACTTGGAGACCGATGCGGATTTCGTACAGGTTTTGGATGATTTGCTGGGCGAAGAGGGGCAGCGCGACAAATCGGCTGCGAGCGAGCTTCACATCGGCGGCGTAGGACGGATCGAGATCAATGCCATAATACCACAGAACGGCGAACACCGCCAGAACGCCGGCCCAGAGGATCACAACGCCGGCGAGGACGTGGCCGTGGGGTAGGCGCAGCGGTTGCGGGCGGCGGGGCTCGACGCCGCGGACGGCCAGGTGCGCGGCGGCGAAGCAGACGATGAACACCACGTATCGCCAGGCGACGGCGGCGAACACATCGGGTGACGGCGGATGGACCCGCAGTTGCGGCGCGCTGAATCGCGTGTACCGCATGTCGGACAGCAGGTAACTTACGAAGGGCACCAGGCTGTAGCAGACGGCCGCCAGCATGAACAGGCCGCCCAGGTCCAGCAGGGGCAGATGGCCCTGTCGGTCCCAGATCAGCCCGGCGAAAACCAACGCCGTGGCGAAGATGACCAGCGACGGCGCCACGATCAGCCGCTGGTCCGGACCGGTCAGGAGAAGGCTTGGGACTGCGACCAGCAGGCTGAGCAGGACGGCGACACGTGTACGCTGCAGGTGGGATAGGGGCAGGATCGGGTTCATAAGGAGGGTTCGGAAGAGTGCGTGATCGGTCGGGCGATCGAATCAACAGAAGCGGTCCGCCGCGAAATGAGCCGGGCCAGATGCCGCAAGGCCGAATCCCAGGCGATCGAGAGGGTCGCCGCGGGGTGGGTCCGCAGGGCGCGGGCCAGACACCGCAGGGCGGTCACCGGACGCGTGCGGATGCAGCCGTGAAAGGCGGTCATGAGCGTGCAGGCCAGGTGCCATTGTATCTCGCCGCGGGCCTTGGGCTCCGGGTGCAACTGCGTAAACCGTCGATGGATCCGATCCAGCGCCTCCAGCGCGGGGCCGCTGCGCGAGGGTGGCGGCAGGACCTTTGCGAACAGGACGGCGGTCCAGAAGTCGAGCCAGTCGGCGAAGTCGTCGTCGCATTGGCAGATGGCCTGCAGGTTGGCCCGCATACGGTTGCGGACGCGTTCGGCGGCGAGAGGGTCATACGTGCAGGTGATACAGGCGGCATGGTGGCGATGCTCAAGCAGGACGTCGGACAGATTAGCCATGGGACAACCGGCCTCGGTCAGACGTGACCAGAGCTCATAATCCTCGTAGGTCGGCCACGCCAGGTTGTAGCCGCCGAACCCGTCGCGGACCAGAGCGTGGCGGAACATGACGGCCGAGTGAATCAGGGGGCCGTCGAACATCACCTTGAATCGGACACCCACGCGGGACAATGGCTTGGCCAGCATGCGGGCCCGGATGGGGCGACCCGCGGCGTCGATGAGTCGTGCCTGGCCGCCGACGACGGCCACATCGGGGTGGGCTTCAAGAAACGCCACCTGACGGCCGAGACGCTCGGGCAAAGAGATATCATCGGCATCCTGTCGGGCGATGTAGCGGCCGCGGGCCCGGGCCAAGCCCTCGTTGAGGGACACCGACAAGCCCCGGTTGGTCGGATGGACGAGACGCCGGATGCGCGGGTCGGCAAACGTGTCCAGCACGACGCGGGTGCCATCCGTGGAGCCGTCGTCGATAATGAGGAACTCAAAGTCGGCGAAGGTCTGGTTGAGAATCGAGGCAACCGCGGATCGCACGTAAGGTGCGCCGTTGTAGACACTCAGCAGGACGGTCACCGTGGGGGCCTTGGCCGCCGGCGAACCGCTCGCATCACGGCGAGATGACGTGTTTTCGGGCATGGGTAACGACCTGGGCTTTGTGCGTGGAGCGGGCGAGGCGACAGCGGACGGCCAGGAGCTTGGCGCGCACGTGAAGTCGGCGCAGTCGATTCAGAGGGCCCGGGCCCAGAAGACCGAACACGACCACGGCGAGCATACCAACAGAAAGGGGCCGTCGGCAAAGGTAATGGACGGCCAGGCT
>DSDH01000092.1 GCA_011055475.1 Phycisphaerales bacterium
CAGGTCCCCGACCTGCCACGCCGCACGCGGATCGTCACCATCCCCAACGGCGTCGACGTGGACCGCATCCCATTCTGTAACCGACCGCCTGGAAAGAACTTAGCGTTCATCGCGGATGTCCGGCCGGTCAAGAACCCGATGCTCATGCTGCAATGCCTGCATCGTCTGCACTCGATGGACCCCCAGTATCGCATGTTCTGGGCCGGCCGTTGCCCGGATGTGGCGTTGGACCAGTACATACGACACATGACCCGCGCCCTGGGGCTGGAAACCGCAATTCAACGGGACGGCTGGCAGGATGACATCAACGAATGGCTGAAGGACAAACACTACATATTGTGCACAAGCACCATTGAGAGCCAAGGGATGGGGGTTTTGGAGGCGATGGCCGCCGGCCTCAAGCCAGTGGTGCATAACTTCCCCGGCGCGGAAGAAACGTTCGGGGCGGAGTGGCTGTTCGACACGCCAGAGCAGTTTTGCGATCAGATTCTAGCGGGGGCTTATGAGCCGCAGCGGTATCGGCGCTTCGTGGCTGAGCGTTACAGCCTAGCGGACACCCTGGACCGGATCGAATCGCTGCTGGATGGCCTGGCCCATGGTCGGCCACGTGCCGGGGGGGCCGGGCCCGGTTCGGCCAATCATCAGATGCGCCCGGCTACCGCCGAAGCGCCGGGTTTCTAGACAGCCACCCGCAATTTCGCACGATTGGGGGCTTGTGGGGGGCCAAAGCGTTTTCGGCACGGCATTTGCACACCCTCTGTGGGCGATTCCAGTGTCGCCGCAACGAGCACAGACAGGAGACCAACGATGGGAACGGATTCCAAGACGGATCGTTACGAGCAGGCGATGAAGCTGGCCGAAACCGGCCGACACGCCGAGGCCCTGCCCCTGGTTCAGGAGCACCTCCGCGAGAACCCCCGCGACGTGCAGGGATGGAACGACGCCGGGGCGATCCTGTACTGCCTGCGGCGGACGGAGGAGGCGATTGAGGCGTTCGAGAAGGCCAAGTCGCTTGGCGGGCCGCAGGTCTCGGCGGAGGTCTATTGGAACCTTGTCGAGGCGTACCTGGATGGCGGATATCCGGGCATGGCGGTCCGGTTGTTCGACGAGATGGAGCGGATCGGGATCCTGGCGGCCGATACGTTGAACCGCACCGCGAACGCGTTCCTGCGTGCCGAGAATCTGGGCGGGGCCCTGGAGATGCTGCTTCGATCGCTGGAGATGGCCGGCGAGCAGGAGATTCTCGAACCGATGATCGAGGTGATTCGCAGCAAGCGGGCCCGGGTCGCCCTAGTCGCGGCA
Organism: Phycisphaerales bacterium; assembly: GCA_011055475.1. Classification (GTDB taxonomy): domain Bacteria; phylum Planctomycetota; class Phycisphaerae; order Sedimentisphaerales; family Anaerohalosphaeraceae; genus DSDH01. The sequence goes on from DSDH01000092.1 coordinate 1,303, forward strand.
CGCGACGATAGCCGGACGCGGGCGGTGCGGCGGTTCCTTGAACGACGCTTTCCGTTGCAGGTTTATATCGGTGCCCAGCCGGAGGAGCTTTCGGCCATCCTTGGCGACAGTGACATTACATGGCTGGAGGGGTGGTCCGATCTGGTCGCCGAGACGGCGCGGCAACCGAAGAGCTGTCGGGTTGTCGTTTGCCTGCGACCGGGCGAGGTGGAAGAGCCCGGCATGGAGACGGTGGCCTGGGAGGCCATCGACGCGGTGCTGCTTTGTGGAGGGGAGACAGACCGACGACGGCTGATGGATCGTGTGGATGGAATTGAGCGGCGGACGCGGCTGGCGGCACTGCGCGAGGGCGTGGACGTGCGAACCTTGGCGTGCCGGCAACGGCGCCGGGGCAAGAATATCGCCGCCGTCGGCCCGTGGGATGCCCGGTCCAATCCGATGCTGCTCTTGCAGTGCATGCAGAAGCTGCACTACATCGACGGGACCTACCGCCTCACTCTGGCCGGGTCGTTCACCGATGCGGCCGTGGAGCGGTACGTGCGGTCCATGGTGGATCGGCTGGACCTGTCTGGCGCGGTGGTTTTTGACAACGAGGTGACGGACTGGAACACGTGGCTGGCCGACAAGCACTATATCGTTTCAACCGCGGTGGACGCCTCCATGATGCCCGGCGTTCTGACGGCGATGGCGTGTGGCGTCAAGCCGGTGGTGCACGCGTTTCCGGATGCGGAGGAATGGATCGATTCGGCGTACACGTTCGGCATCGCCGAGGAGTTCTGCCGGGCGGTGCTCGATGAGGCCTACGAGCCGAGTCGGTATCGGGCGTTTGTCGAGCAGCGATACACCCTGCGAAGTGCGTACCGGGCGATGAATGACGTGTTGTACAGGTTGGAGAAAGACCCGATCCGTGCGCCACAAGAGAGCCGGACCGAGCCGGGCTTTACGCCGTTGACGGATGACTGGACACCGGTTGAGGAATCGAGTTCAGATGTATCACCGACAATCCCTGCGCCGAGGGTGTCTGGTTCGTCGGAGACGGGGCGTGCAATCCCCATCACGCCCATCTCGTCCGACGGCGGACCTGTTCCCATCGCCGATGGTGGTTCCGGACCACGGGACATGACCTGCGTGGGGCCGCCGGCACCGGACGGCGTTCAGGCGGCCGCCCCGTCGTCCTACGCACAGATGGGGCGTGACCGCGTGGTCGAACGGATGGCGCGGCAGGCGTTGGAGGCGACGCGGGCCCTGGAGGCCATGGCACGAAACGGCGTCGAGGGACAGGCCACGAGCGTGGCGCCCGCTCCGATCAGTCCGACGGAGATGTCGGTGGGTCCCTACGATTCATTGGAATCCCTGCGCCGGGACCAGGCCATGCAGCAGGCGACGCGCGAGTTTTCGGGCGACTCACAGGCCCAGGTCGGCCCGCCGGTGGTGGAAGACATTGCCGAAGCGGGGGAAGCCCGGGTCCCTTTTGTGAGGTAGGCTTCGGCGAGGAGGGCGCGCCGGCATTCGGCGCCCTCGCCCCCCAGCCACAAGGGCCGGCCCCATCGGATCCGTTGCGCAAGGTTCTGATCGAGATTGATGGCGCGGCGGCCGAGGCGGTGTGCGCCGAGCCGGCGATCCGCGCGTACAAGGCGGCGCATTTCGGACAGGTCGAGGTCACCGTGTGTTCGCGTTGCTGCGATCTGTTTCGGAATCATCCGGCGGTCGGCCAGATGACCTCGGAGATGCGCTTCGAGGAGACGGAGGGGTTCGATGCGAGGTACTGTCTGGAGACGTTGGAGGCGTGCCGGGCGGCGGGAAAGCATCCGGTGGACGCCTACGCCGAGCAGTTGGGCGTCACGTTGTGCGATCGGATGCCGTGGTTGTGTCTGGACAGTCTCGACATGGTTCGGGCGCAACGTTTTTCGTTGGAATCGCTGGGGCACCCGCGAATCGCGATCGCGCCGGGCAGCGACCGGATGGACAAGCGATGGGACGCGGCGAGCTGGTCGCGGCTGTGCGAGGTGCTGGAGAACAAGCTCGGGGCGTCGATCATCCAGATCGAGCCCGTGGAGGGTGAGTTTCTGGGGCATGGGTTGAATCTGGTGGGTCGGCTGGGCCCGCGCGAGGCGGCGGCGGTGGTGAGCTGTTGTGATCTGCTGATCGCCGAGGAGAACGGCTGCCTGGATCTGGCCGCGGCGGTGCAGACGCCGCTCGTGGCGATCCTGAACCACGCGGACCCGCGGCTGCGGATGCACGCGGAGGGGGCGGTCTGGGTGAACAGCCACCCGGCGCCGGTCGCCGAGACGTGCGTGGAGTCGGTGTTGGAGGCGATTGTGCGGTTGTGTCAATCGAGCGGAGAAGCACAGGGGACGAACGAAAGCCCGGAACCTTGAACGATTTCAGAGCGGCAAATCTGAAATCTGAGATCTGAGATCTCAGATCTCAGATCTCAGAATCCGGATTCAGACGTTCGGATGGCGGCGCCGTCTCATAAGCCATCCACAGGGTAGCGATGCAGGGACAGATGAGCCAAACAGGTCCGCTGGTCACGGTCTTGATCAGCACGTACAACCGGCCGCGGTATCTACGCGAGGCCCTGGCGAGCATCTTCGCCCAGACGTATGCGAATCTGCAGATCATCCTGGTGCGGGACGGGGGATGTGACGTCCAGGAGGTGGTCGCACCCTATCGGAATGATCCGCGCCTGACGTTCATCGACCGAGCCGAGAATCGCGGCCTGCCGCGGTCGTTCAACGAGGCGCTCTCGCACGCCCGCGGCAAGTACATCTGTTACCTGGGTGACGATGACCTTTTCTATCCGCACCACGTGCGGACGCTGGTGCAGGCGTTGGAAGGCCAGGACCGCTACGAGGCGGCGTACACGGACCTGTACAAGGCGCATTGCCGGATCGAGCCGGACGGTCGGCGGACGGTGCTGAGCAAGAACGTGGAGGTCAGCCGGGATTACGACCGGGTGAGCCTGTTGCAGTTCAGCCACATCCTCCACGTCAGCCTCATGCATACGCGGCGGATCCTGGAAAAGACGGGCGGCTACAACGAGCAGGTCGAGGTGCTCGTCGATTATGACCTGATCCGACGGATGGCGTTCTTCACGGACTTTCAACACGTCCCGGTGATCACCGGCGAGTACTACGCGGCCGTGGCGTCGGATGAGGAGAAGTGTTCGCGGATCAGTACCCGCAAGCGCAAGGACGTGAACCGATACATCTTGAACGTGCTGAGAATCCGCAGCAGCCGGCCTGCGAAGCCGTGGCGGCGCCTGGAAGACACCTCATTGATCGTCCTGGCGGATCGGGCCGGCGAGGAGCTGGAGCGGCTGTTGCGACAGATCTGGTCGCACACGTTCTTCCCGCACGAAATCTACCTGCCGTTGCCGGAATCGGAGCTGCGGCGGATACGGACGATCGTACCGCACGTGTTCGGCGTGCCGGTGCGGCCGGGGGCGAGCATCGAAGAGCGGGTGGATGCGGCCTTGGCTGCGTGTCCGGGGCCCTATGTGGGTGTGGTGCCGGCCTCATGGCAGATCGGATATCAGGAAGTGGCGTGGGTGGAGAAGTCTCTGTACGCCCTGATGCACTGCCCGGACCCACGAGAGGCCTTTGAGCTGGTCGGGTCGCGGCCGGGATGCTGGGGGGCGGTTTTTCGCAAAGAACAGCTCGCGACGGCACGGCGGTTGCACAGCCATTTACCGTTGTTGGATTCGCTGGATGCGGCGGGCCTGACCCCGCGCGAGCCGCGAAAGGATGAATGGCCTTTTCAGTTCGAGAACCTGGTGACCAGCGGGCAGTTGCTGGAGAAGCAGGGGATGTGGGCGGACGCGGCGAGGCTGTTTGAAGTGGCGCAGGAGCGTTATGGCAACGATCTGTGGATGATGACCCGCCGGGCGAATGACTGGCTGCGGGCGGGTCGGCCCGCCGAGGCCATCGCCCTGGCCGAGGCGGTGAACCGGATTCGTCCGACACCCGCGACCCTCCTGATCGAGGCGCGGGCCCGTCGGCAACAGGGGCAAATGAGCGAGGCGATCGTGCTGTTGGAGCAGGCCGAGCGGATACTGGAAGGAAGCGAGCTGATCCATGCATGAGCAACCCAGTGACAACCCCGATCAGATCACGGACGGTGTGGACACCCCGACGGGCCAAGTGTGGAGCGAGGAGGTCCGGGGCACGCCGATCCCGGACCTGGGCTGGACGCAGCGTTATGACGTCGCCAAGGAGCTGGGCGACTGCTACGCCAGCGTGGGTGACCACGCCTCGGCGGGGCGCTGCTATGACCGGGCGGCGGTGCTGGGTCCGGATGAGCCGGGACCCTACGTGGGCATGGGCGTGATCGCCCTGCAGGAAAGCCGGGTCGAGGACGCGGAGATGGCGTTTCGCGTGGCCTGCCGGCTGGATGGGCGCTGCAGCGCGGGGTATTGCGGGCTGGCGATGGTCGCCGAGCAGCGGGGTGACTGGAACCGGGCGTTCGACCTGTATCTGCAGAGTCTGGAGAGCAACGTGGACAACCTGACGGCGCTGCTGGGATTGTTTCAGGTGTCGTGCCGGATGGGTTCGTTCGAGAAGGTGATTCAGTACCTGGAGCTGTATCTGGACATGCATCCGGCGGATGGGTCGGTGATGTTCTGCCTGGCGACGCTGCATTGGCGCCAGGGTCAGCCGCGGCGGGCGCGGGCGTTGCTTCAGGACGTGTTGTTGTTGGAGCCGGGGCACGAGGATGCGGCCCAGCTTCTGGAAGAGATCGAACACAAGGCCGCCCAGGCGGTCGGATAGGAGAGCGACATGAGTGCAGAGGCGGAACGTGGGGCCGTGGACGTGGAGGCGTTGGCGGCGGCGAGTCTGGGGCAACTGGTCGAGTACCTGGAGTTGCTGTTGACCCGGCAATTGGAGCGGCTGCGGCGGTACGACCTGGACGGCGCCATCGTGCTGGCCGAGGAGGCGGACAAGGTCGGTGCGGCATTGGCGCGAAACCGGGTGCTGGAGGACCCGGCGTTCGCGGAGCCGCGGCGGCGTATCCAGCAGTTGTATCGCGAGCTGGACTTGGTGCTCGCCAGTGAGCGGGCCCAGGTTGCCGACAAGCTCCAGGCGATTCGCAAGGGGATCCGCACCCTCAGCGCCTACGCGGACAACGGGTAACCCGGGCGGTAAGCCGGGGCCGTGGCGTCCCCGAGATGGGCCGCCGGTCGGCGGACGATGCGGGACCCTGACCGCCCATGGCGTACAAGAGGATGTCAACATGGATGTACCAGCGAACGTCGAAAGGCATCGGTCCGCCGATCAACCCGCCTTTGGCCCCCGAACCATTCCACAATACGATCTGTCGGACATGGACGGGGCGTTGCGGCGGGCACGGACGCTGTTCGAGCAAGGCGACATCGCCGCGGCGTTCGATGTCTACGAGCAACTGGCGACGGCTTGTCCGCAGCAAGCCGTACCGATTCTGGCCGAGGTTTACGACCAGACCCGGCGGCTGCGCCAGGCGGACCGATACGTTCTCTATCAGTCACGGTACTTCCACTTCGGCATCCGGCCGGGGGACAAGGTGTTGGATATCGGCAGCGGCAACGTCCCATTTCACGCGGCGACGCATCTGGCCGATCTGGCGGTGGACGACGATCGGTACGGACGGGCGGGCGTGCCCTTTAAGCACGTCGAGGGCAAGCCGGTCTACCGCTGCGATATCGAGCAGTTGCCGTTCGGCGACAAGGAGTTCGATTTCGTGTACTGTTCCCACGTGCTGGAGCACGTGCACCACCCGGAACGCGCCTGCCGCGAGTTGATGCGGGTCGCCCGCAGGGGCTACATCGAGACGCCGTCCCCTTCGAAGGATCTGTGGCTCGACACGGCGGCGATCAGCAACCATCGCTGGGCCGTGGAGGTCGTGGATGGAAAACTCGTCTTCACGGAGTACGCGCCCGAACGGGTCCGTGGCCTGCAATGCGATATCGTGCGGCGGATGCATTGTGATCCGCAAAGCGACCGCGAGAAGGCCCTGTCGGCGATGATCTATCTCAAGGCCCGGATTCTGAACACGATGCTGCTGTGGGAAGGCGACTTCGAGTTTGAAGTGCGCCGCCGAGGGAGCGATCGTTCTCGGACGCTTGTGATCGGGTCCGAGATGATACCGGCTCCTGCGACGCCGTCCGAGAGGCCGGAATCGGCGGGCCGCCAATCCTCGCCGGCGCCCGGACTGGCTCCTGGCCCTCACGGGTATGAGCGGATTTATCACTACCACATCCGCAAGACGGGGGGGACATCGCTGAACTACATGTTCCTGGCGTTGGGTGGTGAGCCGCCGGAAGATGTCTACCGTCGGCTTAATGCCGACACGACACGCCCGGCCGTCTCGGGGGGAAGGGTGTTCTGCCGACACGAGGCGCTGATTGAGCGGGGGGAGTACTTCTATGCCTTTTCACACACGCCGGCCCACGCCCTTCGCCTGCCACCGGGGACCTTTACCCTGACGTGTCTGCGCGACCCTGTGGAACGGGTGCTGTCGTACTACCGGATGCTGCTGTATTACCAGGTGAACAACATCGCACACCCCTGCATGAAGACCGAATCGGCCTATCTGGGGGAGTCGTTTTCGGATTTCCTGACGCGGGTGCCGCCAAGTGTACTGTTGAACCAACTGTACATGTTTTCCGAGCGGCTTGACGTGGAGGAGGCGTTTGGGCGGATTACCCACTGCTCCCACTGGATATTGCTGGAAGATTTCGACGCGGGCGTGCGCCGGTTGAGCGAGAAGCTCGGCATCGACCTGCGGCCGATCCATGTGCGCAAGTCACCGCTTGAGGTGGCGGTTGATGAGCGGGATCGGCAGCGGTTGAGATGTCTCCTCGAGCCGGAGTACCGTTTGCTGGACCGTCTGAGGCGTGGCGGTACGATCGCCCCTGCCAGACCAGGGACCCGCATCCCGGATGGGCGGACCCGGTCCTGCCAGCCAGAGCACGTCGACCCCAGCGACGTGTCATCGGCGCAGGGGCCCGATGGGTGCGAGATCGCGGGGGTCTCTCTGCGTGCTGCGGTGCAGGCCCGTCCCGAATTGGGGACATGGGTTGAGCGAATCAACCAGGCCGTGCGGCAGGGCCGCCATGAGCAGGCGGCGATATGGGTTCGCGAGCATTTGGGGCATTTGGCCAAGAGCGATCTGATCCTGTCGCGGATCCGCCCGGCCGGGCCCCCCGTGCGCGAGCAGTCGGTCACGCCGTGGCCGGTGCGCGTGGATCGTTTGCAGCTCGAACGAATCGGCAGCGAGTACGGCGGCTGGATGATCGACCTGCGCCTGGTGCCACAGGGGGCCACCATCCTCAGTGCCGGCGTCGGTGAGGATATCACGTTCGACATGGGCCTGATCGCCGCGCGGGACTGCACGATCATCGGGATTGACCCGACGCCCAAGGCGGTTCGCTACGTGCAGGCCCACGCGCATCCGCGGCTTCATCTGATCGCCAAGGCGCTGGCCGCACAGGGGGGTCTGCGGGTGCGCATGTACGAGAATGCCAACCCCGACCACGTCTCCGAGTCGATGCTGGCGTCCCATCAGGCGGTGGATACCGGGCGACTCTACGAGGCCGATACCGTAAGCCTGACGGAGCTGCTGGCGGCCTATCCGGATGCGGTGGTGTTGAAGATGGATATTGAAGGGGCCGAATACGCCGTGCTCGAGGCGGCGTGGGACCTGAGGGTGCCGCAGATCTGCGTGGAGTTTCATCACGTCTGCACGGATCACACGCTGGAGGACACGCTGCGATGCGTCGCGCATCTGCGGCGGATGGGATACCTCGTGGCCCATCGGATCGACAAGGCCGGGCCGTGGCACGAGGTGACATTTGTGCATTGCCGCTGTCTGAACCGGCCTGCGGTGCAGCACCAGCGGCGTGAGCCGGCGGCGGTCGGCGGATGAGGGGACCCATGACACCGATGGCAAAACCCAACGAGATTCCCGTGGCGCTGGTGTGTTATAACCGGCCATGGCACACGGCCCAGGTGCTCAAGGCCCTGATGCGGCACGATGTGCGGAATCTGTACGTGTTCTGCGATGCGCCGCGCCATCCCGCCGACGCCGAGCCCGTGGGACGCGCGCGGGCGCTGATTCGGGCGATCCGGTGGACGCGGCCTCACGTGGTGCTGCAAGAGGCCAATCAGGGGCTGGCCCGGTCGGTGGTGGGGGCGGTGAACACCGTGCTGGCCGAGCACGAGCAGCTCATCCTGCTGGAGGATGACTGCGTGCCCAAGCGGCATTTCTTCGAGTTCATGCACGCGTGCCTGACGACGTATCGCGACCAGCCACGGGTGTTCGGCATCAACGGGTATACCGTGCCGATCCCGCCGACGCTGCTGGCCGCGTATCCCTACGATGCATACTTCTACCCGCGGATCGGCAGTTGGGGCTGGGCCACGTGGCGACGGGCGTGGCGGCATTACGACACGGATTTGGGGCGGCTCTACCGCCGGTGTGTCGAGGCGGGTGTTGACCTGATGCAGGGGGGGGCGGACATCCCGGAAAACGTGAAGGCGTTTCTCGGCGGCCGGGCACGGGACAGTTGGACCCTTCAATGGGTGCTGGCGGTATACCTGCAAGGTGGCTGCTACATCTACCCGACCGTGTCGCAGATTCGCAACATCGGCTTCGATGGCTCGGGCGTGCACTTCGGATCGAGCCGGTCGAAGTTCGATTATGAGGCCCAGGATCACCCCGTGCGACGGTTGCCCCGGCAGGTCTTCTACCAACCTGAGTTGGTCACGCACTACAACGCGTATTTCGGCGGGTCGAGCCGACCGATGGCCCCGACGCCGCCGCGGCCTGCGGAGGCGTCTGAGGCCGGGCGGCGACGCACGATCGTGCACATCAACACCCACGATGTGGCCGGGGG
>DSDH01000091.1 GCA_011055475.1 Phycisphaerales bacterium
CCGGCAGACCGCGGTAACGATAGCACACGCCGATCATGCGAACGGCCAGCGATTGCAGGGTGCGGGCCGTCCGGACGTCGCCGCGGGCGAAGGCGTCCATGATCTCACGATAGAGGCGCGGCGCCAGATTATAGGTGCTGCCGATGGCGGCATCCGCCCCCGCGGCCAGGCCGCTGGTCAGCATCTCGTCACAGCCGAAGAAGACTTGGTACCGATCGCCGACCGCTTCTTTGCACTGCTGGAACTGATGTACGGTCATGGCGGAGTACTTGATCCCCTTGAACGCGGGGATCACGGCTGGGGCCCTTTGAAGAAACTCCATCATGTCGAAGCTGTTTCCGCTCAACTGCGGGATATGATAATAGTAGAAGTCCGTTTCCGGCGCCGCTTTCGCGATCTCGGCGAGGAACGCTACCAGCATCTCCAGCCGTTGCGGCTTGAAGTAGCTGGGCCCCACGGCGGCGATCGCATCGGCTCCGTGCGCGGCGGCATGCTGCGCCAGGTGCCGGGCCTCGATGAGGCTGTCGTGCCCGACGTGGACAATCGCCGGGATCCGCCTGTCAATCGCCTTGATATACGCCTCGGCCACCTGCTTTCGCTCGGCCACGCTCAGGAGGGGGCCTTCCCCCGTACTGCCGCAGACATAAATGCCGGCGACCCCCTTCGCGATCAGGTGCTCGGTGACGGATGGAACGATTTCGGTATGGATCGAACCGTCGGCCCCCATCGGCGAGAACGCCGCCGCGACCAATCCTTTGATATGAGGTCTCGCCACGATACCCTCCATTGGTGTGTCATTCATCATCCTGACAGATTCCCGTCGGATCCTGATAGCACGGCCAGAATCCCCGGTGACCGCAAGACTGTCTCTTCCGTTTGCGGTTTATGGGGTCAGACGCGACCTGATCGTACAGCCACTCCCCCGGTTCGTCCAGAGGCAAGTCCGCCTCCCGCACGCAGAGAGCCGGAATTGGCCGTACTTGCCCGTATCGCCCCATAACCCGGCAGGGGTGGTGGCGTCGCAGACTGCGCCCCCGATCCTGGCGCAGCCGCACATTCGGATGCTACTGTGCCCCGAATGTATAAAGCATCACGCTCAGTCCAACCACCTCCAGGCTGTCCGTGGCCGTGGGGACCGCCCGCGTGGTGATATCCACCTGGCGGGGTTTTCCGGGGGCGTTGTGGGACCATTTATCGGCACCGGTAAGCGTCCATTGCTGCCCGGGAGCGGCAAGGGTCCCGCCGTTCAATTTCAGTGAGAGCGAATGGGCCTGGTCGGTCGGATTGACGACGCCGATCGTCAGGACGGTCCCATCCGTCGACAACGCCGCGGCGACATCCAGCGGTTTGAAGTCGCCGCCGACCCGAACGGGAATCGTGCCGAACCGCTCCCGATAGAGCTTCAAGACCAGCCCGGTGGTTTCAAACTCCGCCTGGGTCTTGGTCGTCTTGATCGCGCCGATGACGTTGACGGTCTGCGCATAGTTGGCCATGAAGTAGATATCGCTGTTGCGGAAGAACTCGTGCAGCCCGACGGCGATCCCCAGCGCATCTTGCAGGAAGTAGCGGACCCCCAGCTCACCGTATTCGTTGGGCCCGTACCAGTAGTTCCACTCGTCCATGGCGATCCGGATGTCCTTGTCCGCCAGACCCGGGATGCTCGTGCGGTAGTCCCGGTGCGCATCGGCCACGTCGCGGATCTGCGCGGCGATCTGGCTGACGTGAGAGACCACGTCGTTTCGATCCTGCCAGTAGAGGTGCTCGCTGATCAGGTCCATGTGGTCGGCGCACGTGGTGAGCATCTGTCGGCTCCAGGGTCCCTTGGCCCCGACGGCGATGGGCTTGAACGTGGGATCGACCTTGCGCATGGCGTCCACCACGCGATTGTGCTTCTTGACGTATTCCTCCAGCGGGATGTGACCCAGTTGCCAATCCCCGTACATCTCGTTGCCGATCGCCCACCATTTCACGCCCCACGGCTTGGGGTGGCCGTTTTGGGCGCGGCGTCGCCCCATGGGCGTGTCGGGGGCGCCATTGACGTACTCGATCTCCTCGGCGGCGGCCTCGGCGCCGCCCAGGCCGGTGTTGACGGCGATAAACGCCTCGGCGTTGATCTCGCGGCACAGTTGCAGGAACTCATGGAGGCCTACATCGTTGTGCTCGATGCCCTTCCAGGCGGGATTCTTGCGGGGCGGACGACGGTCCGGATCGCCGATGCCGTCCTTCCAGTCATAGCCGCTGACGAAATTGCCGCCCGGCCACCGATAGACCGGTGCGTTGAGCTCTTTGAGCAAGGCCACGGTGTCCGCTCGCCAGCCGAAGAGGTTGTCGGCGGGCATGAGCGAAACCGTGCCGATCTTGAAGTGTCCCTTCCCACGGCTAACGATCTCCAGGCGGCCGTTGTCCGTAGCGCCCTTGGCCGTGAATTGCAGTGGAAACTTGGCGAAACTCGGTGAGATACTGCGGATCACGACGGTGTGCCGGTCGCCGGCTCCGCCTCCCCAAACGAGGCTGACCTCGATCGGGGCGGCCTGAGGATCGCCGGCCAGTACGATACGGCCCGCATAGTCCTTGCCATCGACGAGGCCGAGCCGTTCCTGAAGCAGGCCGCCGGGCGTTCCATCGCCCGACAGCGTGATCTGGGGTGTGTGCTCACCCACGTAGGGGTCCTCCGTCATCATCGAGACAGACTTCTTGTCCCCGATGATCATCCAGGGCGAAGCCGTCAGCAGTTCGTAGGGATGTCCCTCGCCGTCCCAGGACCGCGGGCCGGGTTTGTACATGGTCCAGGCCGGGGCTTCGCCGGTGACGGGATAGAAGAACTTGCGATCTTCCAGCATCTCGGCCCAGAGACCGCCATAGATGCAACGCCCCAGATGTTCGATGAATTGGCCGTAGATGTACTTGGAGATGGGCTCACGTTTGTCATCCAGGTCGATGGTGACGCTGAACGTCCGCGCGCAGGCGGACAGCCCCAGTCCGGCCAGCACGACGAATACGACCGCCCCATATGTCCGTGTTCTCCTCATGGTACTTCCTCCAGCGCAGGTTGGCATCGTGTCGGGCCATCTCTCACCAGGCGGGCCGGTGACGCCCCGCCACACTTGGCCCTATCCTACCGTACTTGGCACCGTCCCGCAACCTTGGCTCGTTGAAGGCAGGGCCTCAGGGCATGGGTTTGAGTCCCTCCCAGCGGAGGTTCCACTTGCCGTTGTCCGGAAAGCCGGGATGGGGCCGCTCCGGGGCGCCGTCCCAGCCCGCGGCCATCATCGCCACCGCCGTCAGCAACCCTCCGTTGCCCGGCAGATACAGGGGCAGCCGGGGCGACTGGTAGTTGTGGCCGTTCGGCAGGTGGCGATTCTTCGGCGAGTCGATGAACAAGGCATCCACCGCCTGTTCGGGCCGGCCCAGACGTGCCGCCGTCATGGCCAGCATGGGATAATCCCAGCCCCACGTACTCGACCACTCCCAATGCTCGAGCACGTGGTCGTACGTTCGTTTCATCGTCTCGGCGTCGATAAGAGGCGTCGGAGGGATTACCCCCAAGGCCGCCACCATGGACGGGTGATCCCTATAGATCGTGTAGGGCGCGGTCTCGATGGCGGTGTAGACACCCTCCCGGACATGCGGCCTGGCCAAGTGCTTCATCACGTGATCCCACTGGGGGTTGCGCTCCAGCCCGAGCCGCTGACGCCACGTTTGAGCCGTCTCGATGGCCCAGTGCCAGTAGGCCAGCTCGAACGTGGGATTGAGATTGCGGGCCCGGGTCGAGCCATAGTTTTCTTGCGCCGGGATCAGCGCCGGGCCCAACACATAGCGCTGTCGCTCACTATCCCACACCGGGTAGGAGGCCATGAACTCGGCCGTCTGAAAGACGAGGTCCTCATAACGCTTCAGCGTCTCGCGGTCTCTGTAAGCACGATAGCACAACTCAGCGTAGTAAATCGGATGCGGCTGCTGCCAGATGAGAAACACGCCCACGCGGCTGGGGCTCTCGCGCCCATCGGGGCCGACCATTTTCGGCCATCGCACGCCGGAGTAACCCTGAAGCCGCGCCGTCGCCTGGGCCATGGGCAGAATGGACTCGTACCAGGGCAGGCTGCGCTCCAGCAGGTCGATCCGATTCCAGAGCGCGAAGTGCGCTGCATGCCACCAGTGCATCTCCAGGTGGAACTTGCCATGCCAACTGTTGCAGACCAGGCCGGTCTCCTGGGGTGGCCGGGACCCTGCACACTGGATCGCCGTCAGATACTGAGAGAGCACCACCCGTCGCTCCAACTCGGCCGCGCGTGGGTCCGTACAGGCCGAGAAATCAATGGCGCCGCCGCGATTCCAGAATGCGGCCCAGTGATCCGCGGCCGCCTTGCGAACGCTGGAAAAACCGGGCGGTGAATGCTGAATCGGCGTCTTTGAAAAGGCAAAGGCGATTTCCAAAGATGGGTGATCCCGGCACGTGATCTCATAGAGGTGTGGGGCCTTGGCCTCGATGTGACCGCCGTCGGACCAGGTGACGCGGACGTAATAGCGATCCCGGTCCAACACGCGAGCAAGGTCCATTCCCACGTCCAGCATGCGTCCGGTTGTGGTGTGGCGGTCAGGACTGGACCAGTCCGCGGCGTTTCTCCAATCGGTGCCGGCGTAGGGAAACGCCACTCTCACCGTCAGCAGCCCTTCGGACAGGAGGGGTGACTCGATTCGCACGGCCAGGACGTCGCGACGAGGATGGCAGACGGTCTGCACGGAGACCGCCCGCCCGTTGAGTTCGAAGCGGCTGGTCAGTAACCCGGTCCAGAGATTCAGCTTCTGCGTGGTATTCTCCAGGTTCTCGATCCGGGCCTCGGCTCCATCGGACTTGAGCAGATGCAGGCCGATCCGGCCCAGGTGTAACCGATGCGGATTGGATCGCAGCCAGGTTCCCGCCGGTGAGTATCCACCGGAAAACGCGCCATCGGCGGCGTAGGGCACCTTGCGCCCGGCCACCACGTAATCGTCCAAAACCTGGGACAGGTCATAGCCTTCGGGGTTGGGCATGCTGTGCCAGCCCCAATGCGACAGGGTGCCCAACGGCATGCCCGATTCGTGGAACTCAGGGAACGTTTGAAGGCCGGTGATGTCCGCCGTGAAGGCGAATTCGCCGTTGCCCACGCTCAGGGGGCTCAGCGGATTGGGACGATGGAGTTCGACGTTGTGTCGCGTGACCAGGGCGTGCCTGTCGATCGATGCGATGCTCGACTCGGCCTGGCCGGCGTTGACAACCGGAAGGCACCAGGCGCCTGTCAGAAGCAATGAAACCACGGCCCTACCGACCCACCCCATGCCGCACCACCACTTACGTATCCGCACTGGAGTACCTCCACGTGTGCCTACATCGTGCCTCATTCCGGCCTTTCTGCGATGAGGTCTCTCTGGCCGCCGGGGATGTAATCGCGTGATCGGCCGGGATGGACACAGTACCCTGGGGGCAAGGGACATCCTGACCTTTAGACAGGTATGGCCGGAGGGGACGGCCCCATCACGCTGATGTCTCAGCCTGACGCGTTTGCCCTGGCCGAGCCCGATCCTCGTCAGCCCCTTTTCTTGCCAATGAACAGATCCAAATCTTCCAAAAGGTTCTCTTTTTCTATGGGGAAGCCATACCGGACCGCCGTAAAGACATCGTCTCTATCCTGGCCCTCCTCCACGAGGGTTCTTGCTCCGGCCTTGATGACATTCCAAATGCGCTCTCCGACCTTCTGATCGGGGGATCCTGGATAGAGCTCCGGGAATCTCCGGGCTAGTTCATGAAAGCCATCAAGGTCCGTCCGGTCGTACACAAAGAACCCTTCGCCGGACTTGAGACCATAAGTCTTCTGTCGCTTCATCCGGGTCACGACCTCGGGCACGGGCAGGCCCATCCTCTCTTCCACCTGCCTGAAGACCGTGTATAGCGTATCATAGCCGATCAGATCCATGGCCATGATGCCGCCATACGGCATGTCGAAGTAATCCCGACAGGAATACTCAATCGTCACCGGAGTGTGCTCGTCCATCAAATCAAACATGGTGAACATGACGTTGTGCCATATCCGGTTGAAGAGATAACCGGTGCTCTCGCCGTTGACGATCGCGACGGCGAACCCTTTCTCTCGAAAGGCGCGGGCCATAGCTTCCAGCCGTTGCCGTTCGGTGTAGGGTCCGGGACCCTGGAGCTCGACAAATCTCCTGGTCCTCAGATCCGGCAGGATGTGCGCGTTGAGGAGTCTTTCGGGATGGGTGACCTTGTCGACGTAGCGGCTGCACGGAATCATCGAGGATATTGTCGCCAGATACGTGTGCTCGCTGACGTGGCCGCCCAGTTGTTCCAGAATGGAGCCCTTCAGTGAAGGGTCCTCTGGGACCGCCTCAATGACGGTGCCCAGGTTGATCGGGAGGTCGTCAATACGGGCATAAACACCGGTCAGGCCTTGCTTTGTGGCACGCCGCCTGGCGTCCGGAGCGATATCCACCCCATACACCCGGCTCTTTCGCTCGGCCAGATAGGCCGCGATTTCTCCCCCCATTGTGCCCAGGCCGATGATGCCGACATCGTCCAGCGGGCAAGGTGTTGAGCGGTCGATCTGAAGTGATTCACAACCAAGGAGAGAGGCTCCCAGAAACACGATCGCTTCTCGTCTGGTCCAACCCCATGTTCGACTTCCCTGCATGCGTTCATGAGCCATACGCCGATTCCCCACTCTTGTGACGCGTGAAGCGCCCTCATGCTCGGCTGAATACAGCGCGCATCCCCATACGGCACGGCAACGTCCATGTGTCTCAGACAGTTCAGCCAGCCGTCCGATCGACGGTGATTATACTCCATGGCTCCACATCCTGCCAGGTGTTCCCTGGCGTCGATGTGGACGAGCCGCGTCCGACCGGCCGGCATGGGGCGCCGCCTTTTTGAAAACCGTGTTTGGCAATGGCCGTCGGCGAGCCTAAAATTGACTGTCAAGCAATCGTGCGACACGGCCCGATCGACGGGGATGTTGTATCCATAGTGAAACGCAGGAGAGAGGCGAGAATGACGGTATTCAAGAATGTGGTGCGCTGCACGGGCACAAACACCGCCACCCTCACCATGAGCGGGATCAAGGACGCCGCCATCGGCGCACCCGTGGCGTATGGCGGGCGGGCAGACACGCTCAATCCGGAGGAGTTGTTCGTCGCGTCGATCAATAGCTGCCTGATGCTGGTCTTCTATCATTTCGCCCAGAAGCTGGCGGTTGACGTCCAATCGTATGAGAGCCATATCGAAGCGCCTGTCGAAAAGACAAAGGACGGTCTGCGGTTTACGCACGTGGATGTCCAGGCCCGGGTCCGCGCTACGGGCGAGGATCTTTCAGACAAAGCCCAGAAGCTGGCCGAGCTGGCGGAAAGGTATTGCCTTATCTCCAATGCGCTGAGCTGTCCGGTAAACTACCACGTGAGTCTGGCCGAGTAGTTCGTTGAAGAACGCAGGGCCAGCCCTGCCGTCGCTGCCTGTCGTTCCCGCCGCGGACGTGATCCGCCGGGGCCCATCACGAATCGAGGTCAGACCGGCCCGCGTTCTCGGGCCTTTCCAGCATGCCTTGCCTGCACCCCGGCATCACCTCACGACAAAGACCGGACGGCTCAGACCAACTCAACCTTGTCGATCTTGGTGTGGACGGGTCGGGCCTTGACCAGCTCGATGTTGTGTTCCTTGAACCGGCGCACGATTTCGAGGTTGATGCGGGTTCGGGTCTTCAGGTTGGAGGCATCGGGTTTGATCCAGTAGAGCAGCATGATGTCGCGCGAGTACTCGGTGATGGCGAAGAAACCCGTCACGACCTTGTCCTGAGTATCCGGGTCCCCCTCGGCGATGCGCCTGAGGATGTCCATGGCGAGGGTGATCCGGCGGTCGTCCATGTCCGGCGTCAGACGATAGACGGCGAACATTTGGCGCCCGTATTCGGTGTCGACGTTGACGATATCGGCGGTGGCGACGAGCGAGTTGGGCATGGTGACGATTCGGCCTTCGTAGCGCGTGCGGATCTTGGTGCTGCGCAGACCGACGGCCGTGACGACGCCATCGTGACCGCGGACCTGGATGCGGTCGCCGACCTTGAAGGGCTTGTCCGTGAAGATGGCGATGCCGCCGAAGAAGTTGCCGACGGTTTCCTGCGCGGCCAGGGCGAACGCCAGCCCGCCGATGCCCAGGCCGGCCAGGATCGAGAACACGTCATAGCCGGCGTTGTCCATGGCCATGATGATCGCGATGGTCCAGACGGAGATATTGATCCCCTTGCGGATGACGGGGATGAGATGGTCATCCAGATCGCTCTCGGTCTTCTTGGCAAAGGGGACAAGGTACTCCTCGACCAGGGCGTCAAAGACGCGGGTGATGAGCCATGCGATATTCAGGCTCATGACGATGTAGAGAACCTTGTCAACAAAGGTGGCGACGCCTTTGGAGAGGGTCAGGGTGTGCAGCCCGTACCAGATGCCGAACACGACGATGGCCAGGAGGACGGGCTCCTCGATCATGTCGATGAGGATGTCGTCCAGACGGGTCCGGGTCTTGGCGGCCATGCGCTTGACCGTTTTGCCGATCCCCCAGTAGATGGCCCTGGCCAGGACGACGGCGGCCATGATAATGATGCTCGCGCGGATCCACTGGAAAAGGGTGTTGCCGTATATCTTCTTGTCGTCGGAGGAGTCTATCGCGCCGGTGATCGTCGCGTTTTGGATCGCGAGGTTCTTGATCTGGCCGCCGGGTCCGAGTTTACCGACCAAGCCAAGGTGGCCGTTGGCCGCCCCGGCTGAATCGGCCTCGACGGGCACACGAGCAACGAGATTGGCGATGCGATGGCCGGCGGCGTCCAGCGTGCCTGTAAAGGGTGTGCCGTCCGGTGCAATGAGGGGCTTTTCGAAGGTAAAGCCCGTCAGATCGATATCGGCGGTCAGAACGAAATGCTTGTCCAAGAGGTTGGGGTCCGAGCCGACGGCAATCAACTGCCCGGCCGTGGCGATGCGGTACGGGTCGGCCGGGGTGCCGTCGCCGCCCTCGAACGTGGCGGCACAGACGGCGCCGGCCAGCACGACCGCCACAAGAAGGCCGACGACCCCGCCTCGCACCGACGAGTGCATCCGGCGATGCGTCGTCCTCGGGCACCGAGGCACAGTGGCGGCCCTGGTCTCGCAGATCATCGTGGCCTCATCCGCAAAGCGAGCTCCCTCCATACCGGGGCCTACTCATCGGACCGACTCGCCTGCGTCTCGTCCACGCCTGCATCCAGCAGAACCTGGATGTCCGGACGTTTGAGCATTTCATCCAATTCGTTCAATCGCTTTTCAATCTCCGCCAGCGCCGCGGCGTAGTAATGCTCCGTATGGAAGAAGAACCGGGCGGTATCGGCGTCGATAACGTGGATTTGTTCGTCCTTCAGATCGGGCATGAGCAGGGTCTTGCCCACGCTGAAGTTCCGCAACCGCAGATGCTCGTCGCCGCCGTTGAGGACCACGATCCGCTTGAGGGCCAAGGCCCGGCGCAGACGCAGCAGATCGGACTCATTCTGGATGAGAATGGTGTGACGGTGTTGACCCTCCGGCGTGGGCTGATTCAACTCCCACAGCAGGGTGCCCCAGGCATCGCGATCCGGACAGTTCACCAGCCGAATTTCGGGGATGGGCTCGCTGCCAAGGCGTCCCTGTTCGAGAGATTCGCGGTCATAGGTGTAGGTCATGGCCAGGGCCTGGTCGCCGAAGTCCTTGACGCCCGCCTTGCCGCCGTCCTTGAGCAGCTCGTCGAGGAAGTGCACATTGTAGCCCCCGACCTCTTGACTTTCGAAATAGATGATCCTAGACGGCTGGATTGGCTCGGCGATGTCGAGCCGCTTGATCACCTCGTAGATCATACGCGTCACAAGAATCGATTCCCCGGGGATCCGGTCCTGGACAAAGGATCGGAACGGCTCGACCTCTCCCAGTCGGAAGTTCTTCGCGGCCGCCTGCCGTGCCATCCGGCGATAGGACACGATGCGCCGGTTTTCCAGCAGGAACGTCAGGTCGAACAGGTCTTCACTGCGAATCCGGTAGGAATCGCGATACAGTTCATTCCCAAAGCTATCAAAGTTGTCTTCGTCCTTCGGGAACGATCGGCGGACTTCCCGTCTCTCCGGCAATACGTGCGGTGTCAG
>DSDH01000023.1 GCA_011055475.1 Phycisphaerales bacterium
AACGTCGTGCAGCCGGAGTATCGACCGGCGGCGCTGAAGGGGATGACCCAGTATTTCTGGCGGGTCGATGTCCGCGATGCGGCGGGCGAGCGCATCAGTGAAGGGGACCTTTGGACGTTCACTACGGATGCCCGCGGGGCGTTTCTCGATCAGTACGATGTCTTCGTCAGCGGCACGGAGGGCTATCATACGTATCGGATCCCGGCGCTTCTGGTGGCGGCCAACGGCGATCTCTTGGCCTTCTGCGAGGGCCGCAAGACCAGCAGCGCCGACCACGGCGACGTGGACATCGTGCTCAAGCGCAGCCTGGATGGCGGCCGGACGTGGGGACCGCTCGAGCTGCTGTATGAGGAGGGCGACACGGCCACGATCACCATCGGCAATCCCTGCCCGGTGCTGGATCGCCGCACCGGGCGGATCTGGCTGCCCTTCTGCCGCGACAACCGCCGGGTCTTCGTGGGCTACAGCGACGATCACGGCAAGACGTGGTCCCCGCGCCGGGAGATCACCGACACGGTGGCCGATCCGGACTGGACGTGGTACGCGACCGGACCGGGCGTGGGCATTCAACTGGCCCATGGCGAGCACGCGGGCCGACTGGTGATCCCCAGTGATCACCGCGACACGTATGGTTACGGCTCGCACATGGTCTACAGCGACGACGGCGGGGAGACCTGGACGCGCAGCGAGCCGATCATCCCCGGCTGCAACGAGTGCCAGGTGGTGGAACTGGCCGACGGCGTGCTGATGAACAACATGCGCAGCTACGGCGACTGGGCTGAGTACCGCAAGATCGCGACCAGCCCGGACGGCGGGCATCGCTGGTCGGAGGTGCGGCCCGATCTGACGCTGATCGAGCCGACCTGCCAGGCGAGCTTTCTGAGGTACACGCTGGCCTCACAGCTCGACCGCAATCGCGTGCTGTTTTCCAACCCGGCCAGCACATCCAGCCGCGTCAGCATGACGGTGCGGCTCAGCTACGATGAGGGGCAGACCTGGCCGGTGTCGCGCGAGGTCTACGCCGGCAGCTCGGCGTACTCGTGCCTGACCGTGCTGCCCGACCAGACGATCGGCTGTCTGTATGAACGGGACGGCTACAAGAAGATTACGCTGGCCCGCTTTTCGCTCGAATGGCTGACGCGCGGCGAGGATTCGATCCAGTTGGATAAGGCGCACGCCCCGGTTCCGCCCGATGAGGCCGAGGATGTGCCGGTGCGGACGGTCCTGAACTGGCGGCCGGGACAGGAGGCGGCCCTGCATCGGGTCTACCTGGGGACCGCGCCGGAGCTGAGCGAGGCGGATTTTCGACGGGAGCAGCAGGAAACGACCTATGATCCGGGCCTGTTGGACTTCGAGACGAGCTACTTCTGGCGGGTCGACGAAGTGCTCGACGAGGGCCAACACGTGCCCGGGACGGTATGGGCGTTCGCCACGGCCGAGCTGGTTTGTGGATCGCGACTGGGCGCGGATCTGAACGGGGATTGCCTGGTCGACATAAAGGATCTGACGGTCTTGGTGGACCATTGGCTGATAGATAGGACGGTCGAATAAGGACGTGCGCATCGCGTGCATAGGACGGCGAGAATCGCGTAGGGAGGTGTTGTCGTGCGGAAGTCATACAAGCAGGTCTTGGTGATGATTATGTTGCTGTCCGGTCTCTGCCCTCCGACGCGCGCGGCGCAGAAGGAGTGGTTCGTGCGGGAGGGACAGGCCGAGCAGGTCCGGCAGGCCGGACAACGCTGGACGGCGGGCGACGGCCGGCTGGAGGGATCGGGTATGGGCAATTATCTCTATGCCGCGCGATCGATTCGACAGGGTGACTTTGTCCTGGCGGCCCGGATCAGTCTGGATGCCCTGAATCACACGGCCGCGTCCTTCATGCTGGACGACAACCACTTCGGGTTTGACGGCGGCGGCAATCGCCTGTTTGTGGAGGGGCCGGCGTTCGGTCCGACGCGGTACATCGGCCCGGCCACGGCGCCCATCACCCCGAACAAGCCCTTCCTTTTCGAGGCTCGCCGCACGAATCAGCAGCTTCGTTTCTCCATCGACGGCCGTGAGGTATGGAGTACCGAGTTCACGTCAAGCGGCATCGGGCGTTTCGCCCTGCGTCCGTGGCGCAGCACGATGCGGGTGTATGACTTCTGGGGCGAGGGGGACTTCACCGAACCCCTGCTGCAGCATACGATGCCGGAGACGTTTACGATTCCTACGATCGACCTGTCGGCGGAGAAGGACCGGCAGGTCGTCGTCGCGCGGGGCACGGCGGACGTGTATCAGGGCCACCCGACGACGCTGCTGATGCCGGATGGGAAGACGATGTTCGCGGTGTGGACCTACGACCACGGGGGGCGGTGCGGACCGATCAAGAAGAGCACCGACGGGGGCTTGAATTGGGGCGGGCTGCTGGATGTTCCGGACAATTGGTCCCAGGTGCGAAACTGCCCTTGTATCCACCGGCTGGTGGGGCCCGATGGCGTCGAGCGGCTCTTCGTCTTCGCGGGCAACGGGGATATGTATCAGTCCATCTCCCTGGATCAGGGGCGCACGTGGTCGCCCATGAAGCCCAACGGCCTGAAGTGCGTCGTCGCCCCGATCTCCATCCTGACGGTCGAAGACGGCGCCAAGTGGCTCATGTGGTATCATCGCGGCCGCACCGGTCTGACCGAGGGCCGGGACCGCTCGCAGGTGGGCGTTTATCAGAGCGCTTCGACCGATGGCGGACTGACTTGGGGCGAGACGAAGCTCATCTGCGAGGTGCCCGGCGCCGTTCCGTGCGAGCCGGCCGTGATCCGTTCTCCGGATGGGAAGCAACTGCTGTGCCTCATGCGGGAGAACACGCGGCAATACAACTCCCTGATGATCACCTCGAACGATGAGGGGCGCACCTGGTCGAAGGCCAAGGAGCTTCCGGCCAGCCTGACCGGCGACCGGCACTGTCCGCGGTACGCCCCCGATGGCCGCCTGGTCATTCCGTTTCGCGACCAGGCCAAGGGCAGCCCGACCCGCGGTGATTTCGTCGCGTGGGTGGGGACGTACGACGACATCGTGAATCTCCGCGAGGGTCAGTACCGCGTGCGGCTCCTGAACAGCCCGAAGAAGTTCGACCTGGGGTATCCCGGGCTGGAGGTCCTGCCGGATGGGACCCTGGTGGCCACGACCTACGCCGTCCTGGAGCCCGGCGAGAAGAACTCCGTGGTGAGTGTGCGCTTTCGCATGGAAGAGATCGACGCCAAGGCCGCCCGACTCCCCACGCACGTCCCCGTTTACGTGAGCGGGCAGGAGGGGTATCACACCTACCGGATTCCCGCCCTGCTGGTGACGGGCAAGGGTACGGTGCTGGCCTTTTGCGAGGGCCGCAAGGGCGGCCGGGGCGACAGCGGCAACATCGACCTGCTCGTCAAGCGGTCCACCGACGGCGGCCAAACCTGGAGCCAGGCCTCCGTTGTGCGGGATGACGGGCCGAACACCTGCGGCAATCCCTGCCCCGTGCTCGACCGCGAGACCGGGACGATTTGGCTGCTGACCACGTGGAACCTGGGCAGCGACCACGAGCGGCGGATCATCGACCAAACGAGCACGGACACGCGCCGCATCCTCGTCGCCCGTTCCACGGACGACGGCCGCACCTGGTCGCCGTTCAAGGAGATCACCTCCGACGTGAAGCGTCCGGACTGGACGTGGTACGCCACGGGTCCCTGCACGGGCATTCAGTTGCAACGTGGACCGCACAAGGGGCGGCTGGTCATTCCCTGCGATCACATTGAGGCCGACACGAAACGATACTACTCCCACGTGATCTACTCGGATGATCACGGCCACACCTGGCGCCTGGGCGGCAGCACGCCGACCGATCAGGTGAACGAGTGCCAGGTCGTCGAGCTGGCCGACGGGCGGCTCATGCTCAACATGCGCAACTACGACCGCCGCCAGAAGCACCGGGCCGTTTCCCTCAGTGAGGACGGCGGGATGACATGGGGCCCGGTTCAGCATGACCCGGTTCTGATCGAGCCGATCTGCCAGGCCAGCTTCGTCCGCTATACCTGCGCCGACGACGAGGGCAAGAACCGCCTGCTGTTCTCCAACCCGGCCCACACCGACCAGCGGGTCAACATGACGCTCCGGCTGAGCTACGATGAAGGGCAGACCTGGCCCATCGCCAAGAGCCTTCACTCCGGCCCGTCCGCCTACTCCGACCTGGCGGTCCTGCCGGACGGGACGATCGGCTGCCTCTACGAGCAGGGCAAGGCGCACCCCTATGAACAGATCGTGCTGGCCCGCTGTCGGCTGGACTGGTTGACCGATGGCCGTGACCGGCTGTCGCCGACCTGGAGGCCGTTGCCGTGAGGCCCTTGAAAAGCGATGAAATCCGCGGCACCTGGGGCACGCTTCTGCTGCCCATCCAGCCGGACGACAGCATCGACTATACGCTCCTGGCCGAGGAGATCGACCGGCTTATCGAGTCCGGCGTCGCGGGGATCTACTCCAACGGCACCGCCGGCGAGATGTACAACCAGACCGAGGCCGAGTTTGACCGAATCAGCGGTATTCTGGCCGAGCGGTGTGAGCGGGCCGAGGTGCCCTTTCAACTGGGTGCGAGCCACATGAGCCCGATTCTTTCGCTCGAGCGTTTGCGCCGGGTCGTCCCGCTGGCCCCCGGCGCGGTGCAGGTCGCGCTGCCCGACTGGTTTCCGCCGAGTGTGGACGAGTGCATGGACTTCCTCCAACGGATGGCTGAGGTCGCATCGCCGATTCCACTGGTGCTGTACAACCCACCTCATGCCAAGCGCGTGCTGAGTCCCGCCGAGATCGGCGAGCTGGCCCGGGCGGTCCCCGCGCTGGCCGGCGTGAAGGTCGCCGACGGCGACGAGGGCTGGTACGAGCGGATGCGGGTTCACTGTAGCGGCCTGTCGGTCTTTGTCCCCGGTCACCATCTGGCGACGGGCCGGGCCCGCAGCGCTCACGGCTCCTACTCGAACGTTGCCTGCCTGAATCCCGCCGCGGCCCAGCGGTGGTGGCGACAGATGCACGACGACCCCAGCGAAGCCGTGCAGCTCCAGGATCGAATCAAACGGTTTCTCGAACAGTATATCCTCCCCTTCTTGCTGAAGGGCTACAGCACCATGGCCGTGGATAAGCTGCTTGCGGCCATCGGCCACTGGTGTGGCATCGGCAGCCGTCTGCGCTGGCCGTACCGATGGATTGACCGGGAGACGGCCGACCACCTGCGGGCGACCGCCCGAGATTGTCTGCCGGAGTTCTTTTCGGCGGAGGTTACATGCCCGTGATGGATGATCTGCGACGACTGCTGGACTATCTCGAGGGGACGGTGGATGCCGCCGCCCAGGAGCGGATCGCCCAACGCCATCGCGCTGCGCTCGAGTGGCGAGCCGTCGACCGGCCACCCCTGATTTGTACCTTTCCGCATCCGCCGGAGGCCCCGTTTCAGCCCGTGCCGCACCGCCGCATCTTCGATGATCCCGCAGCCATGCTGTACAATGAGCTCGTTCGCGCGTTCGACACGAGTCTTTGCCTAGCCGATCAGGTCGGGCACGATCTGCCCTGGACGGTCCGGCCCAACTTCGGCACCGTCGTCGTCGCCTCCCTGTTCGGCGGCCGGATCGAGCAACGCGGCGATGATCCCCCGTGGGTGCGACCCTTCGAAACGGTCGAGCAGTTCCGACGGGCCTTGGACCGGGACCCGTCGGATGTATCGGAAGCCACGGTGGATCGTGCCCGCCGGGGCTATCAGTTCTATGCCGAGGCGCTGGGGCCTTACCCCGGGCTGTGTGCAGCGATCCGTTTTGTCCTGCCGGACTTGCAGGGCCCCTTCGACACCGCCGAGCAGTTGCGCGGCAGCGAGATCTTTACTGATCTTTACACCCAGCCCGATCTCGTCGCCCTGGCCTTGGAGCGCATCGCCGCCGTCCAGGTCCGACTGGCTCAGCATCTTCAAGCGTTCCTTCGTGAACCCCTCGACGGGTTCACTCACCAGCACGGCACCCTGATTCGTGGTCATATCCTGCTGCGCGACGACACCGTGATTATGGTCTCCCCGGAAATGTACCGCGATCACATCGCCCGCTGGGACGATTTCGTGTTGGATCGGCTTGGCGGGGGTGGCATCCACGCCTGTGGCCGGTTCGACGGCCACGTGGAGGCCTTTCTGGCATTACCGAACGTGCAGTGCCTGGACCTGGGCCAGTCGTGGCTCAATGACGTCGACGCCATGTACGAAAAGGCCTGCCAACGATCCATCCCATTGGTGCGCGTCCGTACCGATGAGCAGCAGCTCGTCAGCGGGGAAATCGTCCATCGCTTCCCCACCGGGGCGACCTTCATCCATGATGCCCCCACATGGAAGGACGCCCGGCGGGTTTGCATGGCCTATCGCGATCGCGTCGAGGTGAGTTGAGGTGGACGAGAATCCGTGAGAAAACGGCCCGGCACAATGCGTTCGAAGGACAGGGTCCTGTGTGCGGTTCTGCGACAGGAACCGGACGCCGTCCCAGTCGATTTCAGCGCCAACCCGTGGGTACTTCAGCGGCTGAAAACGGCCTTCGGGGTAGACGACCATCGGTCTCTGCTGGATGCGCTCGGCGCGGATATCGTCGATCTGCGGGGCGTGGTCGACCCGATGTACCGGGGCCCGATTCCCTGGCGACGAACATCGGCCGGCGGCGTGCAGCAGAACATCTGGGGCATGCGTACCCGGATCAGCCAGACAGCGACCGGGCCGGAGGAGATGTACTGCGAGTTTCCGCTTCGGCCCGTGCAGGACCCGGATGAGCTTGAGCACTATCCCTGGCCGTCGGTGGATTGGTTTGACTTCTCGGACTTCGCCGGTCGCCTCCAGCCCTGGCGCGACCGCGCGATCATGGCCTCCGGGGCCAGCATCTGGCAGCATCCCAGCTTTCTCCGGGGTCTGGATGAGCTGCTGATGGACGTCGCCACGGCCTCGCCGATAGGCGGCGCCCTGCTGGATCGCTTCACCGACTTCTATGTGGCGTACTTCGATCGTATGTTCGCGGCCGCGCCGGGGGCCATCGACATCCTGCGGATCGCCGATGACCTCGGCATGCAGGACCGCCTGCTGCTGAGCCCCTCGGCCATACGAGAGCACCTGATCCCGCGGATCGCCCGCCTGGTGGATATGGCCCACGCCCACGGCGTGAAGGTCATGTTCCACTCGTGCGGCAGTATCCGCCCGATCATCCCCGACCTGCTCGACATCGGCATCGACATCCTCGATCCCATTCAGGTCGCCGCCCGTGACATGGATCCCGCCGTGCTCAAGCGCGACATCGGCGACCGGGTCTGTTTTCACGGCGCGATCGACACGCAATACCTGCTGCCCCAAGGCACACCCGCCGAGGTCGCTAAGACCGTTCGGCAAATGATCGATACGCTCGGTCGCGGTGGCGGCTACATCGTGGCGCCCAGCCACGTCCTTCAGATGGATGTGCCGTTGGAGAACATCCGGGCCCTGTACGAAACCGCCACCGCCCGAAGAGCAAGAACGGCCCTATTGAGAACATGAACCGCAAGCCACGAGACCCAGGAAGACAGCTATGACGGAAACACGAATGACCAAGACGCCAACCGGCGTCATCGTTCCCATCGTCACCCCTTTGGATGAGGACTACGGTATTGATGAAGAGGCGATGCGGAGGCTGATTCGACGATGCCTGGAAGGTGGCGTGGACGGCATCTTCGCCGGAGGCTCCGCCGGCGTTGGTCCGCTGCTGACCGATGACCAGTGGCGCGATCTGATGCGGATCGCGCGCGACGAGGTCGGACCCGACCATCTGCTGCTGGGCGGGGTCATCGCCACCTCGACCGCCCGGGCGCTGCGGCAGATCGCCATCCTGGACGAGTTGGGCTTCGAGGCGATGGCGGTCACGCCGCCGTATACGTCCCGCTGCACACCGAGGACGAATTCCTCGATTACTTCGGGGCCTGTCGCGAGGCCACCGGCATGCAGATGCTGGCCTACAACATCCCGGGGTTCACCGGTTCGAACATCCCCCTTCCGGCCCTGCGTCGGATGGTGGAGATGGACTGGATCACCGCGGTCAAGGAAAGCAGCGGAAATCAGGCGTACTTCGCCGAGGTCGTGGACCTGTGCCGCGATTCGGACACCGCGGTTATGCAGGGCCATGAGCCGCATATGGCCTGGGGGCTGACCTTGGGCGCGGCCGGGGTCGTGCCGGTCTGCGCCAACTACGAGCCGCAGACGTTCGTCCGAATCGTGACCGCCGCGCGCGAGGGGGACCGCCATGCAATGGAGAAGGCCCAGGCCCGGGCCGATCTGGTCCGCGATACGCTCTCGGTCGCGACGCCGGCGTGGCTGGCCGGAATCGTCTACGCCATGGGCGCGCTCGGATTCGGCACAGGCCGGCCGATCCCGCCGCTGGGACCGCTCCGTGCCGCGCAGAGACAACGGATCGACCGGTTCCAGCCGGCCCCGCCGTTGCCCTTTTCCATCCCCCCTCCCGCTGATACACTGAAAAACTGATCGGCGGGACACCCGGTCACAAAACATGCGCGGAGAGACTGGATCATGCGTCCGTTGCCGTTTGTTGCCGTACTCGTGTTGATCGTGGCGGCTCCCGCCCTCGGGCAGGTCGATCCATCGGATGACCTGCTGGCCTGGACGCCCCTGCCCGACCTGCCCGATCCGTTGGGCCGGGCCGGGGCCTTCGTCGGGGTCCATAACGAGGCCCTCATCTTCGCGGGCGGGGCGAACTTTCCGCCGCCCGTGTGGGACAATGAGAAGACCTGGCACGCGGACGTTTTCGTCCTGGAAAAGACCCCCGACGGCTACGTGTGGCATGAAGGCTTCACGCTTGATCGACCTCTCGCGTATGGGGCCTGCGTGTCCACACGGCATGGCCTGCTCTGCATGGGCGGCAACGACAGCCAAAACACCTGGGCGAATGTCTCCCTGCTCTCCTGGGACCCTGACCGTAAGCAACTGGCTTAGCGGGATTTGCCGCCCTTGCCCGACCCTTGCGCCTACGGCGCGGCCGTCCGCATCGGCGACGTGGTCTACCTGGCCGGCGGCTGTCGCGATCAGGGGTTGGACAGCGCCATGGACAACTTCTGGCGGCTGGACTTGAGCAATCTGGAGCAGCCCGCAGATCTGCAATGGGAGCCGTTGCCCCCCTGGCCCGGGCCCGCGCGGGCCTTTAACCTCATGGCCGCACAGTTCAACGGCGAGCACACCTGCGTCTATGTCATCGGCGGACGGCGTGCCGATCCGACCACCGGCTCGGTCGAGTTTCTCGCCGATGTGTATGAGTTCTGCCCGGCCCTGTACGATGCCAAAGCCGTCGGACGCCGTGAGGACCCTGCGGACCCATCGCCGTTCTGGCGCCGACGGGCCGATGCTCCCCGCCCCATCATGGCCGGGACCGCGATCGACATCGGGCAGAGTCACATCGCGGTCCTCTCGGGGGCGGACGGGTCACTCTTCGACCAGGCCGACCAATTGCGGGATGCGCACCCCGGCTTTCCCAAGGAGGCGATGGCCTATCATACCATCACCGACGCATGGTTCTCCGCGGGCGCCATCCCCGCCAATCAGGTGACCACGCCGGCCGTCCGCTGGGGCGAGGACAGCGTTCGCGATCCGATCATCTTAGCCTCGGGCGAGCTTCGTCCCCGCGTGCGATCCGCGAAGATCTGGGCCGTTCGGATGCAGGAGCAGGGGTCCACGTTCGGCGCTGTGGATTTTCTGGCCATCGGCCTTTACCTGGCGATCCTTGTGGGCGTCGGTGTCTTCTTCTCCTTCCGCAACAAGGACTCGGACGATTTTTTCCGCGGCGGCCGGCGGGCGCCTTGGCTGGTGGCCGGGATGAGCATCTTCGCCACCATGCTCAGTTCGATCACCTTCATCGCCATCCCCGCCAAGGCCTTCGCCACCGACTGGACCTACTTCCTGGTCAACATGATGGCCGTGGCCATCACGCCGGCGGTGATCGCTCTGTTTCTGCCGTTCTTTCACAAGATCGACGCCACCAGCGCCTACGAGTACCTGGAGAAACGCTTCAATCGTCCGGCCCGCTGGTTCGCCAGCGCCTCGTTCATCCTCTTCCAGATCGGGCGGATGGCG
>DSDH01000144.1 GCA_011055475.1 Phycisphaerales bacterium
CGGGGGCCTGAAGCCCTTCCGGCCGGATGAGCTTGAACCGGGCCGGCAGATGGGCACCAACGGAACGCTCTTCGTCGGCGACAAGGGCAAGATGCTGGACGGGCGGATCATCCCTGAGGACAAACAGCGCGCGTACACGCCGCCCGCCAAGACCCTGCAGCGTTCGCCCGGGCATTACGAAGAATGGCTCAGCGCCTGCAAGGGCGGCGCGCCGGCCGGCAGCAACTTCGACTGGGCCGGACCCCTCGCCGAGGCCGTCCTGCTGGGCAACGTGGCCTTGCGCGTCGAGCTCAAGGAGAAGCTCGCCCGCGTCAAGCTGGAATGGGACAGCGAGAACCTCAAGGTCACCAACCTGCCCGAGGCCAACGCGTTCCTCCACTACGAATACCGAAAAGGCTGGACCCTGTAATCGAACAG
The DNA here is from genome assembly GCA_011055475.1 of Phycisphaerales bacterium. GTDB lineage: Bacteria > Planctomycetota > Phycisphaerae > Sedimentisphaerales > Anaerohalosphaeraceae > DSDH01. Next base: position 418 of record DSDH01000144.1, read on the forward strand.
AAAAGGGATGCGGCCCGGCGGGGTCGCCGTAGGAGCAAAGGAGCCGACTCATGCTGCGTGTAGGGATTGTGGGATTCGGGTTCATGGGACGAATGCACTACAAGTGCTGGCAGGCCCTGGACGGGGCGCAAGTCGTAGCGATCTGCGATTCGAATCCGAATCTGGTCGAGGACACGAAAAAGGCCGTCGGCAACATCGCCGGGGCGGCGGACGAGGTCGACTTCGCTTCATTGAAGCTTTTCACCGTGTATGACCGCTTCCTGGCCGAGGCCGGCGTCGATGCCATCAGCCTGGCCCTGCCGACCCATCTGCACGCGGACTTCTCGATCCGCGCCCTGGAGGCGGGTGTCCACGTCCTGTGCGAGAAGCCGATGGCGTTGGATGTCGATTCCTGCCAGCGCATGGTCGAGGCCGCCGAACGGACGGGCAAGGTCCTGCAGATCGGCCATTGCGTGCGGTTCTGGCCCGAGTACGCTCACGCCCGGGAGCTGGTCGCCTCGGGCAAATACGGCCGCGTCCGGGCCGCCACGCTGCAGCGGCTCAGCGCCCCACCGGCCTGGGCCGTCGGCGGCTGGCTGGCCGACGAGCAGCGAAGCGGCGGCATGATCCTCGACCTGCACATCCACGATACGGACTACGTGCAATACCTGCTCGGCACCCCGAAGGCCGTGCAGAGCCGGGCGGCGCGGGGCGACGACGGCCGGATGATCCACGTCGTCTCGAACTACCTCTACGACGATGACAAGGTCATCATCGCCGAGGGCACGTGGGCCATGAGCCCGTCGTTCGGATTTGAGATGAGCTTCAACCTCATGCTTGAGGGCGCTACGCTCACGTACGACTGCACCCGCAGCCCGGCCTATCGCGTCTGCCCGGTCGACGGGGAGGCCTTCACCCCGGACGTCGGCCCCGGCGACGGATACACGCGGCAGATCGAGCACTTCGCCCGCACGATCCGCAGTGAACAGGTCCCGGAGGTGCTCACCCTGGCCCAATCGCTCGAATCGGTGCGTATCGTTCTGGCTGAGGTCGCCTCGGCGAAAACAGGAAAACCGGTCTCGATGGACTAAGGAACAAGGAGACGAACATGGTCATGTGCCAAAACTGGCCCGTCGGCGTGTGCAGTTGGTCGCTCCAGCGCGACATCGCCGGCGTAGCTCACGTCATGGAGGAACTCGGACTGACCCACGTGCATTTGGGCATCCGGCAGGCCCTCGGCCCCCAAGGCCGCGGCGTCAGCGAAACCATCGCCCGCCAGGACTGGACGATCAGCGCGACGATGATCGACTTCCCCCAGGAGGACTACTCCACGCTCGACGCCATCCGCGTGACGGGCGGCATCGCCCCCGATGACTGCTGGCCGACCAACCGTGAGCTGTTCTTCGGAGCCGCCGAGCTCACCGCCGCACTGCACGTGCCCTACCTCACGATGCACCTGGGCTTCATCGACCACCGCGACATCGAGTATGCCGAGAAGTTCTTCGCGCGCACCCGCGAGATGGCTGATGAGGCGCAGAAACGGGGGATCATGCTCTTGCTGGAAACGGGGCAGGAGACCGCCGTCGATTTGCAGCGGTTCCTCAAGGAGCTCAACCACCCGGCCGTCGGCGTCAATTTCGATCCGGCCAACATGATCCTCTACGACAAGGGCGATCCCATCGAGGCCGTCCGCGTCCTGGCGCCCTGGATCAAGCACGTGCACGTCAAGGACGCCAACCGCACCCAGACGCCCGGCACGTGGGGCGCGGAGGTCCCCTGGGGCGACGGACAGGTCGGCATGCGGGCCTTTCTGGAGGTGCTCAACGAAATCGGCTATGAGGGGACGTTGGCGATCGAACGCGAGGCGGGCGACGATCGCGTCGGAGACATCCGCAAGGCCGTCGAGCGCCTGGCGTCATTCACGGGTTAGCCCGAGCCGTGGGCCCGCATGCAAGGGAAACGGAAAGACAGTATGGTCTATTTGTCAGAAAGTTGTTCAAAACGGAGGATTACGATGAAAGCAACAACCCGGTACACGATGTTCGCGGCGGCAGCCTTTTGCATCGCGCTGCTTTATGTCCCCGCATCGGCGCAGACCCGGCCCGTCCCCGAAGGGTTCATCGCCCTGTTCAATGGCAAGGACCTGACCGGCTGGAAGGGCCTGCTCAAGCCGCCCTACGACAATCCCATCAAGCGGGCCGAGCTGAGCCCGGAGCGGCGAGCCGAACTCCAGGCCCAAGCCGATGAGAACATGCGGCAGCACTGGACCGTCAAGGATGGGGTGCTCTACTTCGACGGCAAGGGGTTCAGCCTGGCCACCGCCCGCGAGGACTACGGTGATTTCGAGCTCTGGGTCGATTGGAAGCTGCTCACGCCCCGGGGCGACAGCGGCCTCTACCTGCGGGGCAGCCCCCAGGTGCAGATCTGGGACCCCGGTTATCGCAAGGTGGGCTCCGGCGGCCTGTACAACAATCAGAAGAACCCCGACAAGCCAACGGTGATCGCGGATAACCCCATCGGCGAGTGGAATACCTTCTACATCAAGATGGTGGGCGAGCGGGTCACGGTCGACCTGAACGGCAAGCGAGTGGTCGACAACGTCATCATGGAAAATTACTGGGATCGCAGCCGCCCGATCTTCCCCGTCGGCACGATCGAGCTGCAATGCCACGGTGATCCGATCTGCTTCCGCAACATCTTCATCCGTGAAATCCCCCGGCCCGGCCAGTGGCGAAAGCTCTTCAATGGCCGCGATCTGGCCGGTTGGGTCGGCGACGTCGCGGGCTACGGCGTCGAGAACGGCACCATCGTGTGTAAGCCCGGCGGCAACATCTACACCGCCGAGGCCTTTGACGACTTCCATTTCAAGTTTGACTTCAAGCTCACCCCCGGCGCCAACAACGGCCTGGGCATCCGCACGCCGATGGGCGGTCACGCCGCCTACGAAGGCATGGAAATCCAGATCCTGGATGACACCGCCGACAAGTACAAGAACCTGCAGCCCTACCAGTTCCACGGCTCGATCTACGGCGTCGTGCCGGCCAAGCGGGGCGCCCTCAAGCCGGTGGGCGAATGGAATCACGAAGAAGTCATCGCCAAGGGCTCGCATATCACCGTGATTCTCAACGGCGAGACCATCGTCGACGCCGACGTGCTCGAGGTCAGCAAGGGCGGTACCGAAACCATCGACGGCCGTGACCATCCCGGCCTGAAGCGGCCCGGCGGCCACCTCGTCCTGTGCGGCCATGGGGATGTGCTCTGGTTCCGCAACATGGAGATCATGTCGCTCAAGTGATCCTGGTGGGTACAAGGAACGACCAAGGGGGGATGGCGACCCATGGCCATCCCCCTTTTTTTGCCCCGCGTCCCTTCTTCCCGCTTGACTGCCAGACCAACGCGGGTTATACTTTGTATATACGAAGTGGAGACGCCCGTTATGGTCAAAAGCCTGACAAAACACGGAAACAGCTACGCATTGGTGATCGACAAGCCGATTCTCGAGCTGCTGCGGGTCGCGCCCGACACCCCTTTCGAGATTCTCAGCGACGGCCAATGTCTGGTCCTTACGCCGGTCCGGAAACCGGATGAGCAAGAGAAGTTCGACCGGGCCCTCGATAGGATCCACACGCATTTCGGCCGGGCCATGAGGCGTCTGGCGGAGTGACTCCGTTCTACGACCCCGCTGTTTCTCGACATCGGGCAGGGCCTTTGCATCCACCTGAGTCTTATCGAGCACTACGGGGGCCACGCCGGCATCCGCGACATTAGGCTGTTACAGTCGGCCATCGCGATGCCCCAGAGCGGCTTCGGGGGCGAAAGACTGCACAAAGACCTGTTCGAGATGGCCGCGGCGTATCTCTATCACATCGTCCAGAATCACCCCTTCGTAGACGGCAACAAACGGACGGGGGCGGCCAGCGCCATTATCTTCCTGGCGATGAACGACATTGAGATCGAACCCGACGAGGACGGCTTGGTGGACCTGACCATATCCGTCGCGCGCGGGGAAGCCGGCAAGGTTCAGATCGCCGACTTCTTTCGGCAACGGGTTCACTGAGATATCTCCTGAGGGCGATTGAGGCATCTCTTCGATTGGTACTGGTTCCGAAACATAGAGTTTATGTCGCTCAAGTGATCCGGACGACGATGCGTATACAAAAGGGGATGGGACATATGTCCCATCCCCTTCTCGTCTTCCAGATCCCGCGGATGACTCTACGGCAGGGCCGTGCGGATTTCTTCCAGGCTCACACCCAACACGTGCCGCGCGATGGGATCGAGGCTCGCCTCCGACCCTTGCAGGTGGATCGTCCGATGCCGATGGCCCAGGGTCTCACCCGGCCTCAGCGCCGCCGCCGGCGAGGACGTCTCCAGCTCGTAGAACGGCCCCAGGGGCTTGGCCCCCGGCTCCGGCGGTCCGTCGTTGTACGAATTGACGACGTCCCCTCGATACGGCTCGTCCTGCAGCTCCCACATGCTGTTGACGTAGTCCATCACGCCCTCGGGCTTGTTGTACTGCACGATCGTCAGGATATGATTCGCCGCGTCGTAGCTGCCCAGCACCGGCAACGCCCGCTGCGGCGAGAGCCCGATCTTGCTGCGGTACTGGCCATCGCCCTTGAAAAACAACACGCCGTCCTTGATCACCAGCCGGTCGGACGGCACCTTGCCGAAGTACGCATCGTTGACGATGGGTCCCAGCTCCGCCTCCGGGCCGGGTCTGAACGGAATCACCATTGTTGTCTGCGGCGACGGCTTGTACATGCCCAGGATCCAGATCGACAGGAGGCCGCCGGCCTTCGTCCAGGCCTGCGATCCGGCATTCGTAATGCGGTTCTCCGTCTGATACGCAACCAGCCGCACGCCCCGCGGCACCGACGTGTTCAGCGCCAGGGCCGCCTGCTCCGCATCCAGCAGCGTCACCGCTCGCTGGATCTCCACGTCGAACGTGGTGCCCGCGTAATTCGTCAGGGTCGTCCGCTTGCCGAACAGGGCCGTCGTGCGCGTCCGCGAGAGCATTTCAAACGGCTCGGTGTCGATTATCGCCGGCGTTTGCCAGTGCTCGAAGTCAAACGGGTCACCCGGCTTGAAGAAGAGGGCGTACTGGCCGCCCTCGGGCCCCAGCCAGAAGCGATCCTCGCCGCCGAACGCGTTCATGTGCGGCAGCACCTGGCCCGATGCGATCAGCTCGTAGTTCAGCCAGCCGAAGCTCAGGCCGTCGGGTCCCTCGGCCGTGCTGGTCATCACCCGCCCCTGGTACGCGGGCACCACCGCCAGTTGCGCCCGCCCGGCCGCGTCCGACAGCACGATCGCATCGGTGTGCTCCTTGAGAAACTCCACATCCTGCCCGAACGTTCGCTGCCCATCCATACGCCTCTCCATCGCACAGCCCGACAGTGCCACCCCGATGCCGATCCAACACAACCACGTCGCTCTCATGCTCATGCGCATCCTCCCTTCATCAATCACCGTGATTCGTTTTGCCTTCGTGTGATTCCAGCCGGTTCGGCGATGCTTGCCGCGAGGCCTTTCGCCCGTGCAGCCAGTCATACCAGTCCGTCATCCCCGTCCCCTTCAGCGCCGAGACGGCGAGAATCGGCGCATCGGGATTGACCTTGTGCACGTCTGTCCGCACGCGGTCCAGGTCAAACGCGACGTGTTCCAGCAGATCGACCTTATTGACCAGCACGATGTCCGCCCCGGCGAACGTGCCCGGATACTTGATCGGCTTGTCGTCCCCCTCCGGCACCGAGAGCACCACGACCCGCAGATCCTCGCCCAGATCGAACGCCGATGGGCACACCAGGTTGCCCACGTTTTCGATGAACACCACGTCCAGGTCCGCCGCGTCGAGCGCCCGCAGCGCTTCGGCGACCTGCACGGCCGACAGATGACAAGCCCCCTCCGTCTCGATCTGCACCGCCCGCGCCCCCGCCGCCCGAATCTTGCGGGCATCGGTGTCCGTCTTGATATCCCCCTCGATCACGCCCATCCGAAGCTGCGCTCCCAAGTCCGCGACCGTCCGCGACAACAGCGTCGTCTTGCCGCTGCCCGGCGAGGAGATGACGTTCACGCACAAGACCCCCCGCTCGGCGAAAAACGCCCGGTTCTGGGCCGCGCACTGCTCGTTACGATCCAGGATCCGCCTGTTCAGAGACACCTTCATCGTTACTCTCGTCCTCAAACTCGATCTCTTCCAGCAGCAGCGGCGCATCGGGCAGAAACGCGAACGCCTCGCTGCCGCAAGCCGGGCAGCAGGCCTCCTGGATGTTGAACGCGAACGCCCGCCCGCACCCCTCGCACCGCGCCTGCAACGGCACGTGCCGTATCTCCAGCCGCATGCCGCGGCACGGTGTGTCCTGCGCGGCCACCTCGAAGGCGAACCGCATTACCTCGTCGTTCAGGGCGTTGAACTGCCCGCACGAGATCCGCGCGGCGACCGGCCGCCGATCGATCTTCCGCATTTCGGCCAGGATCGTCTCGATGACACTCTGCGCCACCGCCGTCTCGTGCATCAGCAGATCCTCGGCAGGTCGCGTCCATACGGCATCTGCACCACGCGGCGCCCGCCAACCCGCGTCACCAGCTCGACGAGGCCGCCCTCCTCACCCGGCGACCCGATCCGCCCGATTTGGGCCGCCTCATGGCCCAGAGGATCGGCCCGGCAGATCGCCAGCACCTGCTCGGCCGCTTCGGGGGCGACGATCAGCACCATCTTGCCCTCGTTGGCCACGTTCAGCACGTCCAGCCCCAGCATGTCCGCCGCCGCCCGCACGGCCGGCCTGATCGGCAGACCGGACTCCTCGATCTCAATATCGCACCGCGACCCCGATGCAATCTCGTTCAGCACCGCCGCCAACCCGCCCCGCGTCGGATCACGCATGAACTTCACCGCCTCGCCGACCGCCTCCAGAATCCGGCACGTCAATGGGGACAGTGCCGCGCAATCGCTCTCCAGCGACGTCTCGAACATCATCCCTTTGCGCCGCGAGAGGATCGTCATGCCGTGGTCGCCCAGGGTCCCGGTCACGATCACGGCATCGCCCGGCTGGATCCGGTCGAAACCCAGGGCGCTGCCCGGCACCTTCACGCCGATCCCCGCGGTGTTAATGAACAGTCCATCGGCCGCCTCGACCTCGACGACCTTGGTATCACCCGTCACCACCGGCACGCCCAGCGCCCCGGCCGTCCGCCCGATACTCTCCAGAATCGACTCCAGAATGTCCAGCGAAAACCCCTCTTCCAGGATCAGCGACAGGCTCAGGGCCACGGGTCTTGCCCCCGTGGCCGCCAGGTCATTCACTGTGCCGCAGACCGCCAAGGTGCCGATGTCCCCGCCGGGGAATCGCAGGGGCTGCACCACGTAGCTGTCGGTCGTAAAGCACAGGGCCGACGCGTCGACACTCACCTGGGCCGCATCGGTCAACGGCATATCGGCATCGCCCTGCCGCACACGCGGCAGAATCGTCTCCTGAATCAGCCGGCTCATCAGCCGGCCGCCCCCGCCGTGGGCCAGGAGTATCTTGCGACTGTCACCCAGCGCCATCGCGACCTCCCCGCCGCCCATACTTGTACCACGCCGAGCACGCGCCCTCGCTGCTGACCATGCATGGACCGACGGGTGTATCGGGCGTGCACCGCGATCCAAACAGCCCGCATGCAACCGGCTCAATCCGGCCGCACAGCACATCGGCGCAGCGACACCCCGCCGGCTCCGGCGCCACGCGTTCCTCCAAGCCAAAACGCCGGCGGGCGTCAAACCGTTCGTATTCAGCCCGCAATCGTAGCGACCCCTCTGGAATCCGCCCCAGCCCCCGCCAGGGCCCATCACAGGGCTCGAAGTATCGGTCGATCAGCTCCATCGCCCGCGGGTTGCCCTCCGGCCGCACCACGGCCGCGTAGAGCGACTCCACTTCGGCCCGGCCCTCCACAAGCTGCCGACAGATCGCCGCCATCGCCTCGAGGATCAGCACCGGCTCAAACCCCGCGACCACGCAAGACCGACCGAACCGCTGGGCAATCGGCCGATACGCCTCGCTGCCGATAATGACGCTCACGTGCCCTGGACACAGAAACGCGTCGATCCGATTCGTCGCATCGGACAACAACGCCGCCATCGCCGGCACCACTCGTTTGTGCCCCGACAGAATGCAAAAATTGTCCAGCCCCTCCTGGGCGGCCTGGCCGACCGCGACCGCCGTCGCCGGCGTGGTCGTCTCAAAGCCCACCGCCGCGAACACCACTGTCTTGTCCGGCCGCTCCCGCGCCAGGGCGAGGGCATCATCCGTGCTCAACACAACCCGCACACCCGGTCGATTCACCGTCTCCAACGAACCGGCCGTGCCGGGCACGCGGATCATATCCCCATACGTCGCAAGGATCACATCATCCCGCTGCGCCAGCTCCAGGACCGTATCGATGTAACCCTGCTCGGTCACGCAGACCGGGCAGCCCGGCCCGCTCAAGAGCGTCAGCCCCTTCGGCAGGGATGCGCGAATCCCCGAGCGGAAGATCGCCACCGTATGGGTGCCGCAGACCTCCATGATGCGTACCGGCCGCCCCAGGGCCTCGCAGTCCCGAACCATCCGCCGCCTGGCTGCCTCCGCGCGATCCGACATCTAGCCCGCCCCCTCGGTGCCCGTCGGCTCATTGGTGCGAAGCTGCTCGATCTGCTCGAACAACTCCCACGTCTGACGGGCCTCCTCCTCGTCCACCGTGGCGATGGCAAAACCGGCGTGCACCAGCACGATGTCGCCGAGCTTGGCCTCCGGCAAGAGCGTCGTACGGATCGCCCAGCGGTTGCCCATGGCGTCCACGACCGCCCGATCATCGTTCAATTCAACAATTCTTGCCGGTACCGCCAGACACATCGTCAGGATTCCGGGAACTCAGGTTTCTTGCGACAGGCGCGCCGCCGCGATGGCCGCCTGTCCCAACGCGATGCCGCCATCGTTGACCGGCATCTGCGTGGGCCATAATACCGTAAACCGCCTCGATTTCAATCGTTCGATCAGGCGGCCAGCCAGGAAACGGTTGCAGAACACGCCGCCCGACAGCACCACCGTTTTGAGCTCAGACGCCGCGCGGGCCTCTAGCGCCATCGTCACGAAGGCCTCGACCAGCGCGTTGTGAAACCGCGCCGCGATCGTGCCCGGCGCGACGCCGCGGGTCCGGTCCGTCAATACCGCCTCGATCAGCGGCACAAAATCCATGATCCGCTGCTCCTGAAAATCCGGCTCAATCGGCACCGGATACGCCTCGGTGCACATCGGATCCGCGATCGCCTCCAGCGCCATGGGCAATTCGGCCTCGAAGTGGTTCGCCCGTCCCAGTCCCACGACCGCCGCCACCGCGTCGAACAGCCGACCCAGACTGGATGTCTGGGCCGTGTTGACCGCCTTCTTGATCTGCTCAACGCACACCTGCCGCCGGCGCGCATCCGGCTCGATGGCCGCCAGAATCGGCTCCCACGTCCGCGGCAGGGGCTCCTTTTCCGCGTAGACGTCCAGCAACCCCGTCAACGGCCGCATCGCCTCCCTCGCCGCCAGGTCGCCGCCCGGCAATGGGTAGTACCGCAAATGCCCGAAGCGCAGAAACTCGTACAGTGACGCAATCAGACACTCACAGCCCCAGATCGCCCCATCGGGACCGTACCCCGTGCCGTCGGCCACCAAGCCGATCACCGTCTCATCGATC